>QHOD01000112.1 GCA_003218615.1 Verrucomicrobiota bacterium | reverse complement strand
CGGCTCAGGTCGCTCGAGCGCGAACACTCATTGCGAATGGATCTTGAAGCATTCCTGAGCCGGCTCCCATTGCCGACGATTCTCCTGCGGTGGAACTTGAAGCCGATTTATCAAAACCGGGCTGCGCGCGACTTTTGCGCACTATGGGAAAAAGGACCCGAGGAGGCGCAACTGATGAAAGCGACCTCACCGATCCCGTCTGAGATCTTGGATCGCTGTCGTCTGCTGAAACAACAATGGGCGCAGGCGCAACGTCCCATTGCGCCGCAAACAGGCTTTAAAGAAGAACGGGTGCGTCATCCGCGATCGCCGCATTTGCGAGCAACGCTCCATTTGAGGCAACTCAGTTCAGCCGGCGTGGCGCGACCGCATTTTCTTGTCGAGTGCGAAGATTTGCGCCGTCAGGCTCGTGCGCATACCGAGCCGGCCGGCTCGAGTTTGCCGCAACTGGTTCGCCTCACCAGGCGGGAACAGGAAGTTGCGCGGCTTGTCTGCGAGGGACGGAGTAATCAGGAGATTGCCGATGACGCCTGCTTGAGTTTGCCGATGGTGAAGAAGCACCTCCACGCAGTCTTCCGCAAACTCGAAGTTACCAGTCGCAGCCGACTCATTACCCTGATGCGCTGAAGCGCGCAGCAAAAGCTTTAACCGCAGATCACACGGATGTCGCCGCGTCTCCTTATTTGTCCGCCGTTTTCGACCCGGACGAAACGATGAGTTTTTCGAAGCGCGGATCATTTCGGAGCGGATCGAACATGGGATCGAGCCGGATCAGCGCGGGAGTGAGCGGCACGTTTGCCGCCAGCGGGCTTTCATACGGTATCGGGAGTAGTTTTTGTAAAGCGGCAATGGCGCGGTCGGGCTCCCCCATTCGCGCCGCGACCCGAGCAAGGCTCTCGATCGAAGAGGGACCATCTATCGCGTCTTTCTCGATCGGGATCGCGGCCGTGGCCTGATCGATCAGCCGGAATGCGGCGGCCTTGTCACCAAGCCCCATATTGGTCAGTGCGAGATCTGCAATCAGCTGAAAATTGTCGGGTTGCTCTTTGAGGAAAGGTTCCAATTCGCTCCGCGCCTGTCGCCAACTTTCCTGGGCGGCGGCATGATCGCTGGCGATCTCCTGCGCCCAGCCTAACCAAAAGCGCAGTTCGCCATTGTAAAAGCCCAACGCTGGATCAGGCTTGGCAAGTATTTCCTTCAGCCGAGGGATGATTTGTGCAGGGCGGCGCTCCAGGATGGCTTGGTAAACTTGCGTTTCCACCGCGACGGTGTCGTCGGCCCCCGGATGCACCGGAGCGAGAAGGGCCGAGGCGCGCGGAAGGTCGCCCTCGGCTTGTGCGACAGCTGCCTTTTGCACAAAGGTATCGACGTCGTCCGGTGTAATATTGAGAACCTGGTCAAACTTCCGCAGCGCTTCGGCGAAGTGCCGAAGTAAAATGTAGAGCTGCGCGTGCTGGCTGAGGAGGAAAACGTTGCGCGGGTCGAGCCGCTCGGCTTCGTTGAAGTACGACTCGCTCCGGTCCCACTGGCCTCGCCTCCGCTCGACATAGGCCAGCGATTCAGGAATCTTGCTGCTATTCGGTAGGAGCTGACGTGCTTGCTCAAAGTAACGCACCGCGGTGTCGTAGTCCTTCAGGCAGGCGTAATGGTACTGGCCCTTGGCCAATACGGCCTCGCCGAGATTGGGCTGAAGAGTGAGCGCGGTTTCGGCTGCCTGGCGCGTCTCTTCACGGAGGGCGACCGTTGGTTGAAGAGTCGTTGTGATGTAGCCGCGCGCATCAACGTACGAGAGCAGCGCCCAACTGAGGGCGAACTTCGGGTCCAACCGCACCGCTTCTCTGAGATATTTCTGTGCGCCAAGAACGTTGGCGGGTGTGTTTGCCGTTTTCAGATTATAAGCCAGACCACGCAGGTAGGCATCGTAGGCCTCAGGATTGTTCGTCGGTCTGGCAGCGATGACTTGTTCTTCCTGACCGCTGAGGTGCGCTCGCAATTGCTCGGCGATCGCTTTGGCCACCTCACTCTCGACTGAAAAGATGTCGGTCAGTTTGCGATCAAAGGTATCGGCCCAAAGATGGGAATCATTGGCCGCTTTGATTAGCTGCACGTTCACACGCACGGCCTCGCCGCTCTTCTGTACGCTTCCTTCCAGGATGTGGGCAACGCCAAGTTGCCTGGCGATCTCGGGCAGGTTTTCAGGCGCGCTTTTATAATGCTGCGTCGATGTCCGCGATATCACCTTCAGATCGGCGATCTTGGATAAGCGGGTCAGAATCTCGTCTTGGATGCCGTCGGCAAAGTAGGCGTTCGCTTTTTCTTCGCTCAAGTTTTCGAACGGAAGCACCGCGATGCTTTTGTCGGAGATTGCTGTTGCAGCCATCGGCGACCACTTTGGTCGCAAGAAGAGAAGGCCGAGCGCAACCACGGCAACGATGAGAAGAACTGCGCCGATCATTGCCCACCGCATTACCGCTGGTCTTCCCGCCGATTCGCCAGTTGCCGTTGTTGTTTTTTTTCTGCCTCCTTGCTGCTTAAACTTTTCCGGCAATTCCGGGTTTCCAAGCTCCTCGGTATAAAGATTGACGATGTGGACGCCGACACCGTGTTTCACTTCGCATTCGCCAAGGTCATGCAGGTGCGGCTGCCAAAGAATGTCCTGGGCGAGATCGTCCGCCACCCGTTTGGAGACGAGAATGTGTCCAGCATCGCCGCAATCCATTACGCGCTGCGCGATGTTAATTCCTGCGCCAGCAACATTTGATCTTTCATTGACATCTTTCACCTGATCGACTGGCCCGCTGTGCACGCCCATGCGCAGTCGCAAGCCCGGATGATTTTTTAACGCCCTGCCAATTTCCAGCGCGCATTGGACCGGCTCCTCTGGACTTTGAAAAAACACCAGCGCCATCCCATCGCCGGAGGGAATGGAAATAAGTTTGCCGCTCGCTTCGCTTTTGCGGAACTGCGCGGTTTTTTGCACGATCTGGTTAAGTTGGCGCACGACCTCGCGCTGCTCGTTCACGAGCAATTTCGAGTAGCCCACCACGTCCATGAACAGGACATGGGCGATTTCGAGATGAAGATCCTTTTTAACCGCGGCCGACATCCGGTGAACTTACCTTAAAACAAAGTAATTGATAATTCCGCTTCCGGCCGACGGTCGAGACCAAAGCTGGCGCAACTTGGGCTGGAAGCACAGCTCTGCTAGACTCAAATTCTGATCTGTGACATCTGATCGCTGATCTCTGATACCTGTCCCCGTAGTTCAACGGAGAGAACAAGGGTTTCCTAAGAGCAAAACGGCATTTCTGCGGGAATTCGCTGATGTCATCAGCTGTGTGCAAATGACTGCCTTCAAACGTGTCGAATAATTGTTACAATCATTCCTTTCTCCCGTTGATACGTCTCGCGCTTGATCGAGACATCACGAATCGGTAAGGAAGATTCACGGACGGATGTCCGTATCGGCACCGTTGCCGCCGCCTCCTACGGTTTGTTATTCTTACTCAGCGTCGCGGTCGCAGTATGTGTCAGAGTTCCGCTGGTGCCTGAGACTGTGAAGGTATAGGAACCGCGAGCGGTTGAAGAGCTGACGTTTAGAGTCAGGGCTGAGGACGTCGTTGCGGGATTGGGGCTGAAGCTGCCGGTCGTGCCGGAAGGAAGACCGCTTACGGAAAGTTGCACCGTGGAACTGAAGCCGCCCGTCGGATTGATAGTCACGGTATAGTTGGCCGTTCCACCATTGCGTGTCAGGGTGACCGTTGACGGGCTAATCGAAAGCGAAAAATTAGGTGCTGGCGTCGGAGTGGGTGTAGGCGTTGGACTACCCGACGCTATCTTGAAACTGCCGATGCGCGTTCGCCAGTTGAAGGAGCCTGTCGTGGAATAGTATTCGTTAGTGTACCAGAAGGTGCTGTCGTCTACTGGATCAACACTCAACGCGCTGTAATCGCCCCAGCGGTTGCTGGTGCCGCTCTGGCTGCCGGTTCCATCAAAGAGATGAGCTTCACCTTGAGCGAGCGTGTTGATTGGGTCGGTCGCAAGCCTGGCCGCGTAGCGTATTTGTGGATTGATGGTCGAACTCGAAGCGCTAAAGCCGATCGCGAGATTTCCTTGTCCATCCATCGCGGCGCTACCCATCCAGCGCCAGGTAGTGTCAGGCTGATAGGTGCTCTGCTGATAAACGGTCACCGGTCCAGCCGTCACGTTGCGCAGCTCAAACCAGCGTACTGCTGCCACGCCACCGGCGCTCACGGTGTAGTTGCCGACCACTGATTCGTGGTCGCCGAAGTTGCGGTAGGCCAGTCGAAACATCAAACGGTCACCGATACCATCCAGGTTACTATTGGAAGCAACACCCGCCTGCGGCACACACGCGCGCGTGGAGGGGCAGAGGGCGGTAAAGCCCGCCGCGGCTGGTGAGGCGAAGGTGGTAAAGGTCGAATTCGCGGGCGTCGTAAAGTCGGCGTGAAAATGATAGGTCGTGTAATTAGGATTGGTGCCCTGACCCGGGAATCCAACGAAGGTGGCCGGCGCGCCCGCGGGCGGGAGTGTTGGGCCATCGAGGTCGGCGGGCAGGAAAGGGTCAACGGTACCGCCGAGTGGTCCGCGCGGGCTGACAAATGTCGCCGGCAAGTTGGCGAGCATCTTTGCACGATCAAACGCGAAAGCCTGCGGGCCGAGGTAGGACGTGCCGGTGGTGTTAAACACGTTCATACTCATGTAATAACCGTCGGGCCAGACACTCAGCTTCGGATAGTCAAAGAAGTTCAAGCCAAGGTGAAAGCCATAGCGAGCATAGGTGCCGGTGGCGTCTGCCGTCGTGGAAATGGCGACGCATTCGTCGGTGATCGGAGCGGTGCCTGTGAGGCTGGCAAACTGAGAGATCAACCAGCGGTTCGCGATGTGATCGTAGAGCACGACTGGGTCGCCGGCGCCACCGAGCTCGCAGGCCCCGCCGAAACCGCTCCAAATCGAAGAAATGCTATTCGGTCCCAGAAGAGAACTGCCGGTGGCTTTGTCAAAAACCTGAAAGCCCTCGTTCACAATCTGGACGTATTGCGTCGCACCGACTGCGCCGTTGGGATCGGGGGGCGCGCAATTGCAGCCCACGCCAGGAAACGGAATACCGTTGAAGTTGAGGATGGTGGCGGGCACGTTTGGTGCGAGCAGATTGAGCGTGGAGACGTGGCTCTTCTGGATGACCGGGTCAGGCGTGTCGTGGTGCCGGTATGGAACTTTCGGGTTTTCATTCGCCTCGTGCTCGGCCTTCAAGTCGGACGCCTTCCATCGCGGCATACTGCGCAGCGGCGG
>QHOD01000111.1 GCA_003218615.1 Verrucomicrobiota bacterium | reverse complement strand
TTCGGATCGTTTCCGAACCAACCGGCCAGCCGCGGCAACTTTGTGTTGGTCGCGTGCCGCTCGTGCACGAACGCGCCTGCGACCGCGCCGGGCCCGGCATTGAGATATTTATATGAGCACCACACGGCGAAATCGGCGCTCCAATCGTGCAAGGCCAGCGGCACGTTTCCGATCGCGTGCGCGAGATCGAAGCCGGCGATAATCCCGCGCTTCTGCGCCGCCGCTGTGATCTTCGGGATGTCGTACAATTGACCTGTGAAAAAATTTACGGCCCCGATCATCACAACTGCGAGTTGATTTGGGTCCTTTTCGATTAGATCGACAATGTCCTCCGTTCGGATCGTGAACTCGCCTTTGCGCGGTCGCGCGAGCACCAGCGCGTCTTTCGGACTCAATCCGTGATGAACAATTTGCGTTTTGATCGCGTATGTGTCGGAAGGGAAGGCCGGTTCTTCCATCAGGATTTTGAAGCGCGATTTGGTCGGTCGATAAAACGTGGCCATCATCAGGTGAAGGTTCACCGTGAGGCTGTTCATGCAGATGACTTCGATCGGCTTCGCGCCGACGAGTCGCGAGATCGGTTCCCGTAAAGCTTCGTGAAACGAATACCACGGTGTCCCGGCGGCGTGATGAGCATCAACTGCGAGCTTCGCCCAGTTGTCCAGCTCCTCCTCGACGATTCGCCTCGACGATTTCGGCATCAGGCCAAGCGAATTCCCGGCAAAATAAATCAGCGGCTTGCCATCTTTGTCGAGCGGCAGGTGAAACTTTTCTCGGAACTGACGCAGCGAATCCTGCGCGTCCATTTCGCGCGCGAAATCTTGATCAGCGGAGAACTGCATGACCGCAGATTACGCAGATTTCACAGATTCAAAAGAATCCAACGGTGGCTCCGTTTGGAAACACAATCGGCACTCGACACAGCGCGATCGATTTGAGATTAGGAGGGCGATTGCCACGATGCGAGCCGCCACGATCGTTCTCTGCCTCTTAACCATGCTCGTCGTGTGCGCGACCGCGCAATCTAATCCCGCAGCGATCCCGGCACAAAAGAGGCACATCGTCATCGGCGCGGGTACGGTGCTCGATGGGCGCGGCCATATCTTACGCGACACGCGCATCGTGGTCGAAGGCTCGAAGATCGTGGCGCTCGACCCGAAAGCCTCGCCCGTTGACTATGACCTGCGGAACTTCACAGTCCTGCCCGGCTGGATCGACTCGCACGTCCACATCACCTGGAGCTTCGGTGAGGACGGGAAGAACGCCGGCGCTGATGAGACAACGCAGTTCGCCGCGTATCAGGCGGCGTCCAATGCCTGGCTGACGCTGATGGCAGGCTTCACTACTGTGCAGAGCGTCGGCTCGCCCCGAGACGTCCCGCTGCGCGACGAGATCGCGAACGGAGCGATTCCGGGTCCGCGTATCCTCACGGCCGTCGAGCCGCTCGAGGGGCGGGGCGAGAAAACGGGCACACCCGATGAGATTCGCGCCTTCGTGCGCAAGCAAAAAGAAGCGGGCGCAGACCTCATCAAAATTTTCGCCTCCGCATCCATACGTCAGGGTGGCGGCATGACCCTTTCACAAGATCAACTCAATGCTGCTTGCGACGAGGCGAAGAAACAGGGACTGCGCACCCTTGTCCATGCCTACAAGGACGCCGTCCGTGCCGCTACGCTCGCCGGCTGCACCGAAGTCGAGCACGGCACGATGGCAACCGACGATGACCTCAAACTCATGGCTGAACACGGCACATATTTCGATCCACAGGCTGGTCTGGTGATCGAGAATTACCTAGTTAACAAGAAACGCTTCCTGGGCACGCCTGGCTACACCGAAGAAGGCTTCGCGGCGATGGAGCGCGTCTTGTCGCTCGACCGCGATATCGTCCGCCGCGCTGTCAGGACTCCCGGACTCAAAGTCGTCTTTGGTTCGGACGCGGTCGCAGGCGCGCATGGTCGCAACGCCGAGGAGTTCATTGATCGCGTTCGCGATGCGGGAGTTGACCCGATGAGTGCGATGGTTTCCGCCAACTCGCTCGCCGCCGAAGCGATGCGCATGGGCGATCATATCGGCTCCATCGCGCCAGGTTACGAAGCCGACATCATTGCGCTCGACGGCGATCCTGTCAAAGACATCACCGCGGTGCGCCGCGTTATTTTCGTCATGAAAGGCGGCGTCGTTTACAAGAACGTTCCCGCGGGGTGATTCCCGCCTATGCGGGCGTTCAGCCCTAAGCATTGCCCTCAACACTGAATTAACAACTATCGACTGCTTTAAAGGGCGGCTGCATAAACTCGATGGTTGTGCCATCAGGGTCGCGCACATAGACGACGCGCTTCCCGGCGTTCGGTCCCGTTTTGAGAGTTTGTGGTTTGCCCGCGGCTTTCCAACCAGATCCTGCGATTTTTTCTCGGATCGCATCAAGATCATCAACAAGCAGAGCAACGTGAACGTGTCCGACATCGCAGGGACAAACGTCTGCATGTTTCCGATCCGGCGGCGTGAGATACTCTAGCAGTTCGATTTTGTGACCGCCGGGCGCTTTTAGGACCGCAAGTTTTATCTCGGCGCCTGCGACTCCGGTGATTTCCCTGGCCAGTTCGCCGGTTTGATGCGCGGTATGCGAAAGCTCGAAGCCTAGAACATCTCTCCAGAATGCGAGAGAGCGTTCGAGGTTTGAAACGGTGATGCCCGTGTGATCTGCGGCAAGGATGCGAAATGATTTGCTCACGTCAGCCATTTACCCGACTGCCGCGATTACCTTCAATTCGATCGCAATCGGCGTGGGCAGCGCGCCGACTTCAATGGTCGTGCGGGTCGGGTTTGGTTTGCCCGGCCCGGCAAAATATTCCGCATAGAGACGGTTGTAGATCGGAAAATCTTTTTTCATGTTCGTGAGAAACACCGTGACATCGATAATGTCCTGCCACGCCGCGCCTGCGTCTTCCAGCACAAGCCGAACGTTTTCGAACACCGCGCGGCATTGCGTTTCGATGTCGTAACTGATGACATTGCCAGCGGAATCGAGCGTCACGCCGGGGATTTCCTTGCTGCCGCGCACACGTGGGCCGATTCCCGACAAAAACAAAAGGTCACCCACGCGTTTGGCATGCGGGAACGCGCCCACGGGTTCAGGCGCGCGTTCACTTTCGAAGATCTCGCTCATTTTCGCTGACTGCTGATCACACGGATGAAGCAGGTTTGTTCCTGGGCTCTCAACAATCAACTCTCAACCATCAACTGCCGGATGGCCGGTACTTCTCGAACTTCGGCAGCTTCGGATCCATGTGATCCCATGCCTGCGCGTCTGAAGTGAAAATGTCGAACTGCGGATGAAACAAGCCTGGGTCATCCAGGCTTGACGCCGTGATTCCGTGTCCCTCGTCAGTGATCCCGCCGAAAAGTCGCGACCCGCAGTCAGGGCAAAACCCGCGTTTATTATGACCCAAGGCTGCGCTCGGAGTGTCGTAGTAGCACGGCGTGCCTTTCGTGATCTTGACCGCCTTTGCCGGCATGTAGGCCACTGCGGTGTAAGGACCGCCGCTCAGGCGCTGACAGTCACGACAGTGACAATTGAACATTACGATTGGCTCAGCGTTGCATTCGTAGCGAATCGCACCGCAAGCACATCCACCCGTAAATGAAGTGGGCATATCTTAGAAATCAGAATTTAAACTCTCAACAATCAACGCTCAACCCTCAACAAGATTGTTATTTTGCGATGCAAACGTTTTTAGGTTCGGTGAAAAACCGCAACGCTTCTTCGCCGCCTTCGCGGCCGACACCGCTCTGTTTCATCCCGCCGAACGGGACGCGCAGGTCGCGCACGAGCCAGCAGTTCACCCAGACCGTACCGGTGTGGATTTTCTCCGCGACGCGATGCGCGCGATTCAGGTTTTGCGTCCAGACACTTGAAGCCAGTCCGTAGTCGGTGTTGTTAGCGTAAGCGATCACTTCCTCTTCGTTATCGAACGGCGTGATCGAGACAACGGGTCCGAAAATTTCCTCGCGGTTTGTGCGACATGACACCGGCAAGTCGGTAATCACAGTCGGAGGGAAGAAATATCCGTCGTGGCAGCGATCGTTCACTGATTCCGGCGCTTTGCCGCCGAGCGCAATTTTGCCGCCTTCTTTCCGGGCGAGATCGACATAGAACTTTATTTTATCGAGCTGCGCCTTGTTCACGATGGCGCCCTGGTCGGTTTTCTCGTCGAGCGGATCACCGAGTTTCAGTTGGGACGCCTTATCGATGAAGCGCTCGACGAAATCTTTGTAAGCGGAACGCTCCACAAACACGCGCGAACCGCACAAACAAACTTGGCCCTGATTTGCAAATGATGAGCGGACGCTGCCGGCGATTGCGGCGTCCAAGTCGGCATCGGCGAAAACGATATTTGGGTTCTTACCGCCCAGCTCGAGCGAAACCTTCTTGAACAACGGCGCGCACGCCTCTGCTACTTTGCGACCCGTTACAGTGCCGCCGGTGAACGAGATCGTATTGATCTTCGGATGCGCGGTGATCGCGGCGCCGACATTTGCTCCGGTGCCATGCACGACATTGAGCACGCCATTTGGCAGACCGGCTTCGCGGACGATTTCGCACAGCATGTAAGCGGTCATCGGCGTGAGCTCACTCGGTTTGGCGATGGCGGTATTGCCGACCGCGATGGCGGGCGCGATTTTCCAGCTCAACAAATAAAGCGGGAGATTCCACGGCGAAATCAGCCCTGCGATGCCGCGCGGCTGACGCAGCGTATAATTGAACGCGACATTGTCGGTGATGTGCGCTTCCGATTCGGTGTGAAGGATCGCGGTCGCGAAAAAGCGGAAATTGCTGGCGGCCCGCGGAATGTCGAGCGTGCGCGCGAGCGAGAGCGGCTTGCCAGTGTCGATCGACTCCGCGCGTGCGAGTTTCTCCAAATCTCGCTCAATCAGATCGGCGATGCGGAGGAGAAGTCGGGAGCGTTCCCCCACCGGCGTGCGTGACCAGTCCGCGAACGCTTTCTCCGCCGCGCCAGCGGCAAGATCGACATCGGGACTGTCGCTGTCCGCGACTCTAGAATACGGTTTTCCGGTCGCAGGTTCGATGTTGTCGAGATAGCGCCCACTGACCGGCTCAACGAATTGGCCGTCGATGAAGTTTTGGATCTTCTTGGGTGGCTGTGTCATGTCGGGCCCAGTCGAGAATCTCTTAAGGAGAGTTAATTGAGAGATTCCTCGACTTTGCTCGGAATGACAACAGAAACGGTGAGGGAGGGATTCGAACCCTCGGTAGCCTTTTGGGCTACGGCGCTTTAGCAAAGCGCTGCTTTCAACCACTCAGCCACCTCACCAAAAACCGGCTGCGAGAATATGGCGAAGAATTGCTCATTGCCAATCTTCGATTGCTAATTGAAATGGTTAACGATGATCAGCGAGGAAGATGCGCGCAGTAAAGTTCTTGAAGCGATCCAAATGGTGCCGGCGCGGCATGTTTTGCTTTCGGAGGCGCTCGGTTGTTTTGCGGCAGAAGATTATTTCGCGCGGCTGCCGCTGCCGAACTTCGACAACTCCGCAATGGATGGTTATGCGCTCGTCGCAAGCTCGTGCAGGAAGGACGAACGATTGCGTGTGATCGGCGAACAGTCGGCCGGTCTTGACAGGCAGCTTAGCATTTCTCCCGGCGAAGCGGTCCGGATTTTTACCGGCGCGCCGATGCCTCGTGGGGCGGACGCGGTGGTAATGCAAGAAGATGTCTCCCGCGAAGGCAATGCGATCATTCTGAACGTTGATGTCGATCCTGGCGATTTCGTGCGGCGACGTGGTTGCGATCTGGCGGAGGGTCAGAAGATTCTGGCCAAGGGCGAACGGGTTCGCCCGGCGACGATCGCTTTACTGGCGTCGCAAGGTTTTACGGATATGACGGTCGGCGGCGACGTGAAAGCGGCGATCGTTTCCACCGGCGACGAGTTGGTGAAACCGGGGGAGAAAATCAAGCCGGGACAAATTTACGAAAGCAATGCGGTGTTGCTTCAGGGCTTGCTGGAGCGATGCGGCACGTCTGTGAAATCGGCGGAACATTGTCGCGACCAGCGCGAATCGTTGATCGAAGCGATCAAGCTCGGAATTAAGAATCACATTCTTATCATCACCGGCGGCGTTTCTGTGGGGGAACACGACCTGGTTCAAGCAACGTTGCGGTCCCTTGGCGCTAAGATCGACATCTGGCGAGTCGCAATAAAGCCAGGTAAACCATTTCTCTTCGGCCAAATCGGGAAATGCGCCGTCTTTGGGCTGCCCGGTAATCCGGTTTCCGCTTTTATCACATTCCTGCAATTTGTCCGTCCGGCAGTTTTGAAGATGATGGGAGCGTCAACTGGCGAGCTCGATCTGCCGAAAGTATCTG
>QHOD01000110.1 GCA_003218615.1 Verrucomicrobiota bacterium | reverse complement strand
TGATGTAAATGAAATCGCCGGCTTCGTTCTCCACGACCTGCTTGAGCCCGGGTCCGAATTCGTGGCGCACTTTTCCTTCGACGATATAAAGAATCACTTCGAAGCCGACGTGAATGTGGGCATACGCGACGCCACCTGGAGGGATCGTGGCGATGTTCGCCGATAATTTGGTCGTGCCCACATTTTTAGCCGACATGCCCTGCTTATAATGAATGCCGTTCCAATCCCTGCGGGCGCCGCCGCCACGAATGGTCAGTATCCCATCGTGATCTTCGACCGCGCTGAGTTGTATGTTGTCTTTGCCGTCGTTCATAACGAAGGATCTTATCAGTGCTCTACAACAAAAACAGGCGTGCTGTGCGCGCGTCTTTGGACTATTTTTAACGCATGAGTTCAAAGCTTCCAACGATCAAAGAACGCCGGCGGCTTTCTTCGCCTGGGGCAACGCCGCAAGCGCTGGCGTGGCATGCGGGCGTTTTATGGATGGGTTCCCGCGATTTGTGTCGAATTTATGCGATTGATCCGGAGACCTGGACAGTGCTCGAAGAGAAAGAAGCGCCCGGAATCCCGTGGGCCGCTGTGGCGAGGAACGGCGAGCTTCGCTTCACCATCGGCGAAGGAGTGGACGATGCTCGCTACATTTATCGGTACATGCCTAGCGCTGGATTCTCAAAGCTGTTCGCGTGTCCGGATTTTACTGGATCTTATCTAAGTTACGACAGCCAACATTTGTATCTGAGTCAGTGGTACCAGCAGCGGATTCTGAAGTTCGATGCAAATGGAAACATCCTTCGTCAAATCGATATCGGCGCGGAAATTTGTGGACACACATTCGTCGATGGCCTGCTCTACGTGTTGCGTGGAACTGAGAATGTATCGAGACCACCGTACGCTCAAGGTCCACCGACGGCCGCACGATTCAGGAGCGGAGCGAAGCAAGGAAATGAACAATGGTGGATTGCGCGGCTCAATCCACGAGAGGAAAGGCCCGAGATTGTGGACATCGCAAAGGTCGCGTTCGCATCTCGGTCACTCACCTTCGATGGAGAAAATTTCTGGTCGAATCACCGCGCCGCGAATGAGATCGTGTCTTTCCGTTTGCCGACAGAAAGCAAGAAATAGGGATTACAAATTTAAGGTCGAAGAGGCCGGAAGATGTGCAGCGCAAAGGATCGTGAGATCGTTAACCGCCGCGTCGAACGCGACGCGTTACGCGCTCCGCGGCGGGGCCACCGAGTTCCGCGTATCGCGGACACGTCACCAGGTGATCGTTGACCATGCCCGTCGCCTGCATCAACGCGTAACAGATGGTTGAGCCGACGAACTTGAATCCGCGCTTAACCAAATCACGGCTCATGGCGTCGGATTCCGCCGTGCGCGCCGGTACCTGAGCCATGCGTCGCCAACGGTTTCGTTTCGGTTTGCCGCCGACGAAACTCCACAGGTACGCGTCGAAGCTAGGGAATTCTTCTCGCACGGCGAGAAACATTTTCGCGTTCTCGATGGTGGCCGCGATCTTCAGTCGGTTGCGCACGATTCCGTCGTCGCCGAGCAGCCGCTTCACATCGCGCGTGCCGTATCGGGCGATCTTCGCCGCGCGAAATCCATCGAACGCCTTCCGATAGTTCTTTCGTTTCTTTAAGATGGTGATCCAGCTCAGTCCTGCTTGCGCGCCTTCGAGGATGAGAAACTCGAAGAGCTTCCGATCATCATGAACAGGGACACCCCATTCCTCATCGTGATAAGTGATGTTTGGTTCAGTAGTAGCCCAGGGACAACGCGGCACTCATCGAGCATGCGTCATTGTGACCGACGCTGAACAGCAAATTGAATCGCTCACCGGTTTAATCAGGCATTTCTTGCGTTTTTGCCCGGCGCGAGGAGATGGCCGAAGGGGCGGCCGGCACCGCTACAAACCGTGCGGGCGGAGGATTAATTTCGCTCCGAGAAGGTCTCGTTGAGCTCGGCAGTAGGAACGGCCTTCGCGAAAGCGTCGTCGAACCGCCCTGTTGTTGCGATGCTACGCGCAGCGCTGATGAATGCTTCCCACGCCACCGCAGCTAAACCGGAACCGACCGAGATGCGTCGAACGCCGAGATCGGCGAGTTGCCCGGCTTCGGCGTAGGCGACGAGTCGATCGATCGCCACGCGAAACGGATCGGGCGCTTTGACGAGCCACGCTTCACAGCGCCCGGTCAGCACGACTGGAACTCCGGAAGCATCGATGGCCTCACGCGCCGCGCGGATGCGATCGACGGCCAATTTTTCTTCATAGAGCGGCGCGGCGCTGTTCTGCGAGTTGTCTTCGATCGACAATCCCGCCACTCCGCACTCGATGCAGAGCTTTACATTCGTTGAAATGTCTTCGGGTTCGTCGGCGAACCCGTTCAAGAAATCGGCATTCACTGGCAACGACGTTGCAGCAACAATTTCGCTGATGTGCGAGAGCATTTCGTCGAGTAAAACTCCGCCGTCCGGTTTGCCGCGCGAAAAAGCGAACCCCGCCGACGTGGTAGCGAGCGCTTTGAAGCCGAGATGTTGCAGATAGACAGCGGTCCCCACATCCCACGGATTCGGCAGGACAAAGCAGCCTGATTCGTGCTGCGCGCGAAAGTCTGCGACAGCGGGCAACTGAGCAGCGTGGTTCATGTTCCGACTCTACCGGTGGAACGCGATTGCGCCAGCGTTCGCGCGGCGAGGAGTCGCGCGACGGCCACGCCCGTGGCAGATGATCGCCAGGCTCGTACCAAACAATGCTGCAAGAATGCGTTGACATGTCGAGAGTTGGGTCAAATTTGGTCGCCTGATTTTCAAGGAGTTTTTATGAATCGCGTATCTAGCTTTTGTCTCGCCGGATTGTCTTTTGTGTTTGCCTTTTTCCCGGCGCCGATTTTCGCCGGGCCGTTAGACAAGAACACCATTTCGCGCACGGCGGAGATCGATGGCGTGCAATTGCATTACCTGACGGCAGGCCATGGGCCGGCGGTCATTTTGCTGCACGGCTTTGCGGAAACCTCACGCATGTGGAGACCGATTATCCCACTGCTGGCAGAGAAGTTTACCGTGATCGCGCCGGATCTGCCAGGCATCGGCGACTCAGCGATTCCGGACAAGATCGACATGAAGACTTCGGCCAGCCGAATTCATTCGCTCGCGCGGTCACTCGGGGTCGAGAAAGCACGGGTAGTCGGTCACGACATCGGATTAATGGTGGCTTATGCGTATGCAACGCAGTTCCCGACCGAAACGGAAAAGCTCGTAGTGATGGATGCCTTTCTTCCAGGCGTGCCGGGCTGGGAGGCGATCTACAACGCTCCGCATGTCTGGCATTTTCGTTTCAACGGGCCAACGCCCGAAGCGCTCGTTCACGGACGTGAGCGCACTTACTTTGAATATTTCTGGAACGATTTCGCCGCCGACAAAAATCACTCAATTCCGGAAGCCGATCGCAAAGCTTACACGGAAGCGTATTCCAAGCCGGGACGGATGCGCGCGGCGTGGGCTTATTTCGCTTCGTGGCCGGAACTCGCGAAAGACTTCGCGCAACTCTCGCAGACAAAATTGACGATGCCGGTGCTGTCGATCGGGGGCGAAAAATCGCTGGGCAATGAGCTCGCCGAACAGATGAAGCTGGTCGCTGATAATGTCACAGTCGTGGTACTGAAGGACACTGGCCATTGGATTCTCGAGGAACGGCCGAAAGAAACAAGCGACGCGCTGGTTGGGTTTCTTTGAGCCCCGAGCCGGGCTGGCAACTTGAATCGTCATTCGTGATTCTTTTCGATTACGACGAGCGCGATGCCGCCTAACACGGCGATTGAGGCGACGAGGTAACGCAGAGTAATCGGTTCGCCGAGTAACAGGATCCCGCCGGTGGCGGCGAGGACCGGCACGCTGAGTTGAACGGTGGCGGCGCCGGCAGGTCCGAGCCGGACTGGCATCGAATCGGACAACACGATGTACCAAATGACGTAGCCAAGTCCTGATGTGATCGCTCCGGAAATGACGGCGTAACCGATTCCGGCGCGATCGAATCGCGCCCATGGCAGCATGATGATACCAACAGCGACTGCGAACGGAACGGCGCGCAGGAAATTTCCCGCCGTTGCAGCGATGGCATCGCTGGCAGTTTGTCCACGCAACGAATAAATTCCCCAGGCCACACCGGCGCCAAACATCAAGATCGAGCCGCTAAACGGTGGAGCGGACAGACCAGGAAACACGAGCGCCACAAGTCCACTCACGGCCACGATAAGACCGACGATTTGAATTACCTGCAACTTTTCACCTTTGCGCAAGCCCCAAAGAACCATCGTGGCCTGAACCGCGCCAAATAAAAGCAACGCGCCCATGCCGGCAGAGAGAGTGTTGTAGGCAAATGAAAAGGCCGCGGCGTAAACGAAGAGCGCCGCCGCGGACAACCAGTTGCCCTCGCTTCGGCGGTCATAGACCGCCGCTCCAGCAGAAGCGTTGCGCATCTTCATAATGAGCCAGAGCGCGGCTGCACCGGAAAAGATACGGATGAAGGTAAATGTGGCGGCATCGATGCTGGTTTGTTTCAGCGCAGCTCGGCAAAGGAGCGAATTACTCGCGAAGGCGATCATCGCCAGCGACGTCAGGCCAAAAATTCGTGTGCGCTTCACGCGGAGTCAGGTGTAGGAATTATAGAGCTAAATCTTCTCGGAAAACGAAATAGTAACGAGTGAGGCGATCGTATGTTAGAAGCCAGCAAAGCATTTAGTGGTTTTTCGGCTAACGACATCGGAAAGGCGAAAGAGTTCTACGGCAAAACACTTGGGTTGAAGGTTTCGCAATCTCACGGACTGCTGACGTTGCACCTCGCCGGCGACAATAACGTTCTGATCTATCCCAAGCCGAACCATGTTCCGGCAACATTCACCGTTCTAAATTTCCCGGTGAAAGATGTCGATCAAGCCGTGGACGAACTGACTAAGCGCGGCGTGCGCTTTGAGATTTATGATCTGCCCGACATCAAGACAGACAAGAAAGGGATCATGCGCGGAAAGGGCCCGACCATTGCGTGGTTCAAAGATCCGGCCGGCAATATTCTTTCCGTGCTCGAACAGGATGCATCGTGATCCAGGCAGAAAATTTCGCTGGTGGGCGAGGACTAACAATCCACATCACATCTGCAGCGCCTTGCGAAGATGGGGCACTAGACGTTTGCTGAACTCGACCGAATCGCCGGCGGATAGATGCGACCATTCGGGACAATTGAAACCGCTTAGCTCGGGATAATCTTCATAGTAGATACCGGGTGCTCCGGTGTCCTTGATCATTCCATCCCAAATACCAGCGCGCGGCGTTTCGCGGTCCTCGAGTTTCTTTAATTCTCCGCTATTCGGAAACCGGACGAAAACGATTTTGCCTCCACGATCGCGGAGTTTTTGCACAGCCGCGGCAACGTCATGGAAGCGTTGCTCAATCGCCTGCCCCGTTTTTTTCCCAAACTCTTCTTTCGGAATGTAAGTTGGCGGTGGCGGCGGGGTAAAAAGCGGAATCCAGATTTGTTGAATTGTTCGCGCCAGTTCGCTGCCAGGTCGCGCGCATTCTTCGATCATGCGGGCGCGACGTTCGCGATCAATCGTTCCAAAGTATGGCGGGAGACGCGGTGGCACTTGTGCATAAGGACGATTCGGAATTGGCAGACGTTTCAGAAGTTCGCTGAGGTCAAGCTCCTCCTGTTTGAGAAATGCGACATGTTCTTCCAACGGCATCGCCAAATATTGGCTGATCCGTTGGGCGGGCGTTTGGGTATGAGATCGCCGAACGGCTTTCTCCGCGTTTGCCATCGGGGGCGTGCCGGGTGGCGCGACGAACAAGCGCGGCACGATACTAGATCGTACCAGGCGCGTGAATCGCCGATGATGACGACGGACTCGGGTTTCACGCGCCGGCGGGCCATCGTCCAAAGGTCCTCGTTATCGTTTAGGGTCGGACCGTAGCCAATTGAACGAACATAAAATTCCCATGCGATCGCGGCCGCGACGACGACGATCACGACCGCAACCGTGATGCCGCGCCACGGTATTGGCGGGATCGGGCGCTCGAATTCAAGCGGCGGACCACCATGCACACTTTCGCTCGGTGTCGGTTTGCGGAAGAACAACCGCGGCAGCCGAAGTCTGCGCTTAAAATTGGAAGTAGATAAAGGCATTGCTGTTTCCTTGAGTGAGAATGATGGCGCAGGCCATCAACGCCCATGCCGCGGTCACAACCCAGCGGGGCAAACGCGTCACGGTCGTTTCGATGTTGCTGTCGCGGAGCGTCCAATGCACCAGAATCATTCCAGCGGTGACGATCGCGATCTGCAATATTTCACGTGTAGTAAGAATAGCGTCGCCGTGGGCATGTCCGCCAAACATGCCGCGCAACATTCGTGCGGCGACGGTGAAATCGGACGCCCGAAAGAATACCCACGCGATGCAAACCGCGGCGTAAGTGGCGAAGCCGGCGAAGAGTCGAGTCGCGAGATTGTTGGCCCAATCTTTGTCCTCGAACAAAGCGCGGACAACCCGTTCGATGACGAGATACGAGCCGTGGAGCAAGCCCCAAACGACGAACGTCCAGGCCGCGCCGTGCCAGAGACCACCGAGAAACATTACTATCACGAGATTCGTCGCGGCGCGGACCGGACGGACCTGATTGCCACCGAGCGGAATGTAAAGGTAGTCGCGCAAAAATGTCGAAAGTGAGATATGCCAGCGTCGCCAAAAATCGGAAAAGCCAATGGCCGCGTACGGAAAACGGAAATTATCCTTCAGATGAAAGCCAAGGCAGAGAGCTGCGCCAATGGCGCAGGTCGAGTAGCCGGCGAAATCGAAAAATATCTGGCCGGCGAACGCCATGACGCCGGCACGATTTTTTCGAACAGACCGAGGGTCATGAGCAACAATCCCCACAGAAACTGACCCGCGCGCAAAGCCGGCGGCCTAACAAGTTGCGGAAGAAAATCGCCCGCTCGGACAATCGGCCCGGCGACCAGCTGAGGAAAAAAGGAAACGGCCAGGATGAAATCGCGCAGCGACTTCGTCGGTTTCAAAACGCCGCGATAAATGTCGAGCGTGTAAGAGAGAGAATGAAACGTGTAAAAGGAAATGCCGACGGGCAGAAGAATGTCGAGATGCGGTGGTTGATAGATGATGCCGAAGCGCGCTAGCAACCACTGAAAGTTTTGGAGCAGAAAGTTCCCGTATTTGAAAAACCCGAGCATGCTCAGGTTCATGCACACGCTGCCAACCAGCCACGCGCGGCGCGAACGCCGACCCTCAGCTTTCGCCATTTGTCTTCCGAGCCAAAAATCCATTGCCGTCGTGGAGAAGAGCAACGCGGCAAACGGCGGGTTCCAAGCGCCATAAAAAATGTAACTCGCGACTACGAGGAGATTTTTCCGCGCGTTCCAGGAACGTATGCTCCAGTAGGCAGTGACGACGACTGCAAAAAAGACGACGAAGGTAAGCGAATTGAAAAGCATGACCGGCGCGATTGCTTATCTAAGAGCCAGGCTGATGGCCAGTACATTTTGCCACATGATTTTGCAGGTCGATTCTGATCTCACGACCAAGGACAAAATCAACAAGGTTATTAATGCGGTGTGGTTAGAAGGGTGAAGGAACCTCGGGACACGTTGTTCTCTACCGGAGGCGAAACATGGTCGTGGTCATCTTTGGGGTATCGGGTGCGGGAAAAACAACAATCGGCCAACTGCTCGCGGACGAACTCGGCTGGCGGTTTTATGAGGGCGACGATTTCCATTCACAGGCGAACATCGACAAGATGCGGCAGGGCGTTCCGCTGAGAGATGAGGACCGGTGGCCGTGGCTTGAGAGTTTACGGGAGTTGATCAAGCAGTGTCTTGCGGCAGGCGAGAACGCGGTCCTTGCGTGTTCCGCGCTCAAAGAAGCATATCGCCGACGTCTTCGTGTCAGCGATAAAGTGAAGCTCGTGTTTCTTCGCGGAAATTATGAACTCATCGCAAATCAACTCCGAGAGAGGCGCGGACATTTTATGAATCCGGCGTTGCTGCAAAGTCAGTTCGCCGATTTGGAACAACCGCAGCCAGCGGAGGGCGCAGCAGTGATCGAGTTGGGCCGGAGTCCCCGCGAGCTCGTCCAGGAGATCAAGAGCAAGCTGCAATCAAGCTAGCCTTTCACTATGCCCGGAGCAGGCCTGCGAAGGCATCGCGGTAGCGCCAGACGAGAAAGATCGCCAAAATCGAAACGAACGCTGCCATCGGCAGGCCCGACGGATCCATCAAGATGTGGACCAGATCGATGTTCACAATCACCGGGCTGAGCAGAACCAGGCCGAGTGGGACGAAGCGTCCGATAAGCAGGATTAACCCACCGACGATTTGAAACAGGGCGACGACGTGAAGGTAGTGACTCAGAAATAGCGCCTTGCTGAAGTCCCCGGCCAGAGTTGGCGGCGGCGGTGGCATGGGGATGAAGTGCAGAAAGATGTTCGAACCGAACACGACGAAAATGAGTCCGAGAAGGATGCGAGCAATGATAGTGGCGATTTTCATGCGGTGACGTTGACTTGATCGCGCAGGAATTCCAACCCCATTTAGTTGTCGATCTTGCGAGAAGTTTACGTGAGCGCTCGTTTCTTTGCCGGGAAAAACTTGCTCACGAGCGTGTCGGTCGCTTTTTCCAAAAGCATTCCCCATGCGCTAAGGACGGCCAGCGTTGCGATCGCGATCAATAAAAACATCCAGATCGGTTGCTCGCGAATCCGGAGTCCAAGCCAGATGACATAAGGTTGGTGGATCAAATATAGGCCGTACGAATAGATTCCGACGAGGCCGAAGGCTTTGGCGGGCCATTGTAACAGCGAAATGACTCCCGCGATGCCAATGATTTCGAGGAAGAGACAGGTACCAGTGGCAAAATCGACGAAGATGTAATCGTAGAGGCCGTGATAGAGCTGCAGCGCCGCGGGATACAAGAGCAGGCCGGCGACGAATCCCGTGCCACGAAGTAGAAACCATTCCACGCGCTCGCTTGATCGGGCATGCCACATTGCCAGCGACATGCCGAGAGCGAACTCCGGCAAGCGACAGATCGCGAAACCGCCGAGCACCCACAAGCCATTTTGTGGGTAAACGATGAGCAACAGGTAACGCGCGAAAAATCCTGTGGCACACGCGATGAACAAGAACGTCCATGGTCCAAGACGGCGCGCCGCCCAAAAGAGCAGGGGAAAGATCAAATAAAGCTGGATCAGCATGGAAAAATACCACCACGCCGCGTTGAGGTACATGAAGTTCATCTGAATATCGATGAAGCGCAGACCGAGCAGGCTCAGCACGATACGGCTATCCACCGGCTCGAGACGCGCGACGAATGGTGACAGGAGATAAACCAAATGCGCGACCCAGTACATCGGATAAAGCCGCAGGAATCTGGCGCGATACCACGTGCCCCACGCGACTGAGCCTGATTCGGCTCGGCGCGCGGTCGATTGCATCAGCGTCCAGCCGCTAAGGATGATGAACACGCCAACAGCATGGAAACCGAGTCCGGATACTTTGAACCAAACCAGTCTCAGAATGGTCACCGCGCCGGCTGCGAGTCCGCTCCAATCGGCCGGCGGCAGTGTGCCGTGCTCGAAGTAAGTCCTGAAAAAGTGAAAGTACGCAACAATGAGAATCGCCAGTCCCTTTGCAATATCAAGCCAAAGGAGCCGTTTCATCGCATCGGATTAGCAGGATGAGACTGCCTTGGTCAAGGTGTGCGCTGGCCGACCATGCTGGTCTTACTCGCCGGCTTCGAGTTCGGTAATTTCTTGCCGCGTAAGCCGAAAGGTCGCGCCGCCGATGATGCCATCGACCTGCTTTGCATTGCGTGCGCCGACGATGGCACCGGTGACTGCGGGGTTTCGCAATGTCCAGGCGATAGCGACTTCCCCAGGTGACTTGCCCTGACGCGCGCCAATAGCGCGGAGCCGATCGACGAGCGTTAGATTTTGCGACAGCTTTGGCTCCTGAAAGTCCGGATTATCTCGACGCCAATCGCCGGCGGGAAGTTTGGCGATCCGCTCATGCGTCATCGCACCGGTCAGCAGACCGGATGCCATTGGCGAATAAACAATCACGCCAATGTTTTCGTGTTCGCAAAATGGGAGAAGATCCTTTTCGGCATCGCGACGAACCAGTGAGTAAGGCGGTTGAAGCGATGTGACGGGCGCGATGCCTTTGGCTTTTTGAAGTTCCTGCACACTGAAGTTCGAGACGCCGATCCAGCGGACTTTGCCTTCCTTTTGCAGTTCCGCCATGGTTGTCCAGCCCTCCGCAGTCTCGGCCAAATTATCGACGGGCCAGTGGATTTGATAGAGATCGATTGCATCCACCTCCAGCCGGCGCAGACTGGCCTCGCATTCGCGTCGAATGGATTCCGCCCGCAACGAGTAGCCGGCCTCGCCTTTCTCGTTCCAGACCATCCCGCATTTGGTGAAAACATAAGGACGCTTTCCAGTCCAATCGCGCAACGCTTTCGCGACAACTTCTTCGGAATGGCCAAGCCCGTAGATGGCTGCGGTGTCGATCCAGTTAACGCCAAACTCCAGCGCCTGATGAATCGCCGCGATTGAATCACGATCACTCTGCTCGCCCCAGCCGAACTGCCAGGGGCCGCCAACAGCCCATGCGCCGAAACCGATCGGCGTAATCATCAAATCCGAGCGACCGAGTTTTCTTGTGTTCATTGTCGTCCAAATGCCTCCCGCAATTCGTCTTTGGCGCGCTCGAAAACCCGCTTCCGTTTTTTGGGCAGGTTTTTACCGGCGCGATTGATGTAAAAATTCAACATCGACATAGCCGATTGATAGGGCGTGCCCTTGCGTCGCTTGCTGTGCTCCGCGGAGCGCTTCAGTGACAGCGCGATCTTGTGGGGATCATTTGATTTGAAGACGTCCCGCTCGAGATCAAGCGCATCGCTATGCTTCGTGACTTCAGCCGACCAGCGGCGGGTTTTTAAACCACGAGCTCGCGGTGGTTTCTTGACTCTTTCACGCATCGGTCTTGCCAAGACAGAAGTCCTCCCTTGCTTCTACCTTGCCGCAGCGGCGCGGAGCCGGATGTTGATCTCAGATGTGAGCGTGCGGTGGACGGGGCACTTGCCGGCGATCTCCATCAGTTTGGCATGCTGTTCCGCAGTCAATGAGCCGGTCAATTCGACCTCCATGTCGATCCTGTCGAGCATGCCTTCTTTGGTTTCGCACTCCTCGCAATCTTTTGCGTGGATGCGCGAGTGCCAGAGCGAAACGGTGATGTTCTCGAGGGGCATTTGTTTCCGGCGCGCATAGAAGCCGACCGTCATAGACGTGCAGACGCCCAGTGCCGCCAGCAAATAGTCGTACGGACTTGGTCCGGCATCGTCGCCGCCGGCGCTCACTGGCTCATCAGCGTGCAGGTGATGCTTACCGGTGATAATTTCTTGCCTGAAACTGCTCGCGTTGCCATGCACGACGACGTTTGCCGGGTTCGCGCGATCAACGGCAGGTAGCGTGGAAGCATTCATCTGTAGCTTACCGCCGCGCCGGTCCGGAAGTGCCTGGCGATTCAGATAACTCGTTCATGATTCAATTGCGAAGCAGACTGAGCTTACTAAATAGACATTGTCTTGAAAAGTGTTGTTCGAGAACCGCAGGAAGTGTCCCAATTAGTGGAGCATCTTTTTCGTCATGAGGCCGGAAAGATGGTGGCGACTTTGACGAGAATATTTGGCATCGAACACCTGAGCCTGGCTGAGGATGTCGTGCAGGAAGCGCTGGCGCGCGCGTTGCAGACATGGCCGTTTTATGGAGTCCCGAAAAACCCTTCCGCCTGGATTATGCGCGCGTCGCGCAACCTGGCGCTGGATGTGGTCCGACGCCGGAAGGTATTCCAGAACAAACAAGCTGAAATCATTCGTTTGATGGACCGCGAAAGTATCGCGCCAGATGAGGCGATTTTTCCGGAAGAGGAAATTAGTGACGACCGTTTACGATTGATGTTCGTGTGCTGTCATCCGGCCATTCCATCGGATGCACAGGTGGCGCTTGCATTGAAAACACTGTGCGGCTTCGGCGTGACGGAGATTAGCCACGCGTTTCTGACGACGGATGCAGCGATTGCCAAACGGTTGACGCGGGCGAAGCAAAAAATCCGTGAGGCACAAATTCCATTTGAAATTCCAGCCGGCACGGAATTGACGCAGCGATTGGATAGCGTTTTGCAATCGCTCTATCTCTTATTCAACGAAGGCTACAAAGCGTCGAGTGGCGAAAATCTGGTTCGCGAAGAACTCTGTCGCGAAGCGATTCGCCTCACGGATTTGCTGGCGCAACACCCAACCGGGAATCAGCCCAGGACTCATGCCTTGCTCGCAGTGATGCTGCTAAACGCTGCTCGCATCCCGACGCGATTGGATAGTGAGGGCAATCTGCTGCGCTTGAAAGAGCAGGATCGGACGCGATGGGACCAGTCGATGATCGCGCGCGGCATGTTTCACTTCGAGCAGTCGGCGCTCGGTGACGAAATCAGCGAGTACCATCTCCAGGCCGGGATTGCCGCTTGTCACTGTGCGGCTAAGGATTATGAATCCACTGATTGGCGACAAATTCTTTCGCTTTATGATCGGCTGGTGGAATTCGATAACTCGCCGGTCGTTGCGCTCAATCGCGCGATCGTTATCGCTACCGTTCACGGACCGCAAGCGGGAGTTAAGGCCGTTGCGGCCATTCAAGATCTAAAAAAATTGGATTCGTATTATCTCCTATACGCTGCTCTCGGGGACTTCGAGACGCAGTTAAACCACTCGCAAACTGCCGCCGAACACTTTCGTAGAGCGTTGGAATTGGCCGAAACGAAATCAGAGCGAGCATTCCTTTTTAAGCGATTGCAATGCTGCGTTGACGGCGCAACTGTTTGATCAGAAAAAATTCGGCGCGCTTTGTCCCGAGCCGGCGCGCTCGTTCGTCGTATCTCTGACAGAACGAAAATTCAAACATCAACTAGAGAGGCAAAACATGAACACGTCAGAGAAGAAGCAGGCTGCAAGCATCGTCTGGTTTGAAATCCCGGCAGACAACCTCGAACGCGCCAGGGCGTTTTATGGCAATTTGTTCGGCTGGAAGATCAATCCATTTCCCGGGGCAGAGGATTACTGGCACATCGACACTGCCGGAGCGGACGAGAGTCCCGACGGTGCACTCAAGAAACGCAAACATCCACAAGAGCCGATTACCAACTACGTCAGCGTGAATTCGATCGATGGATTCGCGAAAAAAGTTGAGAAACTCGGAGGCAAGATCTGCATGTCGAAAACGGCCGTCCCGCAGATGGGCTATTTCGCCATTTGCCAGGACACGGAGAACAACACGTTCGCCATCTGGGAGAGCGACGGGAACGCAAAATAATTGTCCCAAACTCGCGCGCCGATTCGTCGTATCAATGAAACATCTAAAAAACTATCAACAATCAACGATCAACTAAGAACCATATGAACACACAAAATCAAAACGGATATATGCTACTATTTCGCGGTACCGAGTTGCGCAAAAGTCTTTCGCCCGAGGAGATGCAAAGAGTCTCCGAGAAGTGGATGGCCTGGTTCAGACGCCTGACCGAAAAGGGCAAAGCAGTCGCTGGAAGTCCGCTCGAACGCGAGGGGAAAATCGTCTCGGGCAAGGACCGCATCGTCTCCGATGGACCTTTCGTTGAATCCAAGGAGGCGATTGGCGGGTATTTCCTTCTCGACGTCGCCACGATGGACGAAGCGCTGGCCATCGCCAGGGAATGCCCCGGTTTGCCATACGGCATTCGGGTGGAGGTCAGACCGGTGGCGGCTGAATGTCCGCTTTCGGCTGAAGTCCAACGCGAAGCGCAGTTTGCCACCGCCTGATCCTAAAGCTCAGGCCAGTGGATCGGCAGGCCGGATGAGCGGAGGCATTCTGTGTGCCCTGTTTGTATAGCAAATGCGGCTTTGATTGCGGTTAGCGCAACGTCAGCTGGTGGGCTGAGTGCGTTTGCCGCGAAGAGATTCTTTTTTAGAAGCCGAGCGAAATCATCAAACAAACAAAATTGGAGGAGAACAAAATGAAAATCGAGGAAATGGAATCGAAAACAGAAACAAACGAAATGAATCCTTCTAAAGTTGTCTCGAGAGACGAGTGGCTGGTTGCGCGGAAGGATCTGCTGACGCGCGAGAAGGAACTGACGCGGTTACGCGACGAAGTGAGCCGGCATCGCCGCGAGCTGCCGTGGGTTAAGATCGACAAGGAGTACGTTTTCGATGGACAGGATGGCAGAAA
>QHOD01000109.1 GCA_003218615.1 Verrucomicrobiota bacterium | reverse complement strand
TCAGTTTTTCTGGAATGACTATTGTGATTGGTTCGTGGAAGCGGCCAAGAGCGACATCTTCGGCGAGGACGAGGCGAAAAAGAAATCGGCCCTTGCGGTCATGGACGTGGCGCTTTCAGCCATTTTACGCCTTCTCCATCCGTTTATGCCGCACATCACGGAGGAGCTTTGGTCAATGTTCCGATTTGGCGAAGGCTCAATTCAATTCGCTCCGCAACCTGCGAAGTTGCTGCTGCCATTTCCCAGCAAGCAGACCATGGTTGTGACCTACGAGATCGTGCAAGTCGGGCGCAATCTTCGCGCGACAGCTGGGCTGCGATCGAATCAGAAAACGAAGTTTGTTTTGAAAACAGACGATCCCGCAATAGCAGTCGAAGAATCTGTTTTGGCGCACCTACTCAACGCGTCCGAGCTAATTATCGATGCAAAATTCAAGGCTGCCGCGGGAACGCCGGTCGCCGCAACTTCAGGGGGCGAGCTTTTTTTGATTGTCGAGGTTGATCACGCTGCGGAACGGGAACGGCTCGATAAAGAAATAGCGAAGGTCGAAGCCGAGTTGCAAACAGTCGAGAGCAAATTGAAAAACAAATCTTTCGTTGAGCGCGCTCCTGCGGCGGTCGTCGAGGAGCATCGCGAGCGCCTGCGGGATTTCAGCGGGCAACTGGCGAAGTTGAAGCAGGCGCGGGAAGGCCTGAATTAAAGATTATTTTGTGCTCGTCGATTTTGGCTCCGCGCTTGTGGAAGAACTCCTTTAGCGCGGGCGTGTAAAACGTTCCATCGTATTCGCGATTCAGCTCCAGCCAGACGCGACCGCGTGGCTTTAGATACCTGGCAAGATCGTTCAGGAAGAATTCCCATTCCGAAACGTCCCAGAGGTTCTCCTGCTTATGATTGTTGAAACAAATCATGAACGCGGTGATGAGGTCGAATTTATGTCGGAGATCGGGAAGGGGACTAAAGGGCTCAATGCGCGAAATCACGCGAGACACACCGAGCAGGTCAGTGATTTCGGCAAACATGGGGACGTAATCCACATCGAGGCCGAGCCCCTTGTGTCCGAGCAATTGTGCGATGTGCAAAAAATACCCGGCACCGCAGCCAAGATCGAGGATGTGCTTCGGCCGCGCCAAATCGAGTTCAATTTCGCGAATGCGGCGAATGTTGACGTCGATCCATCGGTCGAGGTCGAGATATTTCGGCCAATCTTCGCCCGGATCTTCGACAGCGTAGCGCCGGCGAATTTGCTCGAACCCGTCGGGATCGATTGTCTCGATCACTCGCGTCGTCTCGAGGCGAAAACGGTTCGCCCGAAGAAGCCTGAGCGTGTGCCTTCTGGCGCTGGGCAGGGTTCGGCCATCTACAAGCTTCTTAAGTTTATGGGGAAGTTTTTTGAGTCTGCGGCGAAATCCCACTGGATGATAGATCACAGCTTGTGGCGCAGCGCAACAATTTCAACTAAAGTGCAAACGAAATGAGTTGGTGGAAAAAGCTGCTCTGGTTCGCAGTTTCGGCGTTGGGGGTGTGCGCGCTGGCGATTTTGGCGCTCTCACGCGGAGAGCAAATCAGCGCGCTCTGGATCATTGTGGCGGGGCTTTGCGCGCTTTCGATCAGTTATCGTTTCTACAGCAAATGGCTGGCTGCAAAAGTGCTCATGCTCAATGAGGAGCGGGCCACACCAGCTGTCCTGCAAAATGACAGCAAAGACTACGTGCCGACGAATCGCTGGATGGTTTTCGGGCATCATTTTGCGGCCATCGCTGGCCCGGGGCCGCTCGTAGGTCCCGTATTAGCGGCGCAGTTTGGCTTCTTGCCAGGTACCCTCTGGATCTTAATCGGTGCCACGCTCGGCGGCGGAGTACACGACATGATTGTTCTGTTCGCCTCAATCCGGCGTGGCGGCAAAACGCTTGGTCAAATGGTGAGAGAGGAAATCGGGCGGGGCGTCGGTTTGCTCGCCCTCATCAGCGTCTTGGCGATCATGATTATCTTGCTGGCCGTGCTCGCGCTGGTCGTGGTTCAAGCTCTTGCGCAAAGTCCGTGGGGCGTTTTCACCATCGCGGTAACCATACCGCTGGCATTAATTATGGGAATCGCGCTGCGCACAGGAAAAGTGAGCGTCTTCGCAGTCACGATTTTTGGATTGCTTGGTCTGGCATTTGGCGTGTGGGGCGGGCAATTTCTCGGACACTTTCCTGCAATTGAAGCGTGGTTTCGTCACGACCAGAAATGGCTGGCGTGGGCGATCATGATGTATGGCTTGGCCGCGTCGGTTCTGCCTGTTTGGATGCTGCTAACGCCGCGCGATTATCTAAGCACGTTTTTGAAGCTGGGTACGGTTGCCTTGTTAGCGGGGGCCGTGCTGCTGATCAATCCGACGTTGCAAATGCCGGCGATTACAAAATTCATCGACGGCACCGGCCTTGTCTTTGCGGGCCCCGTATTCCCTTTTGTGTGCATCACCATCGCCTGCGGCGCAGTATCAGGTTTTCATTCTCTAATCGCTTCGGGCACGACGCCGAAGATGATAAGACGCGAATCGCGAATACGAAATATCGGCTACGGCGCGATGGTGACCGAAATGATGGTCGCTTTGATGGCCATGATCGCGGCGTGCGTGCTGCAACCGGGAGAATATTTTGCGATCAACACCAAAGGCGCACCCACGGAAGTAGTGGCAAAAGTTTCTGCCGCTGGCTTCCCCGTAACCGAGGTCGAAATGCAGGAGCTCGCCAGGAATCTCGGTGAATCCACGATGTTTAATCGCGCAGGCGGTGCGCCGACATTCGCTGTCGGCATGGCGCACATGTTTGCGCGAGTATCCGCCAGCCCAACCGCGCTCGCACTTTGGTATCACTTCGCAATCATGTTTGAGGCGCTATTCATTCTCACTACGATTGATGCAGGAACACGCGTGGGACGATTTTTACTTCAGGATTTCCTGGGGAATCTCTGGGGTCCGCTTGGCAATACGCGTTCGTGGAGCGCAAATCTCTTCTCGAGCGTGTTGCTGGTGGGAGCGTGGGGCTGGTTTTTGTATGAGGGGGTTATCGATCCTCTCGGAGGCATCAACTCGCTTTGGCCGCTATTCGGACTGGCCAATCAATTGCTCTCGGTGGTTGCGCTCTGCTTGGGCACAACGCTCTTGATCAAAATGCACAAAAGCAGATATCTGTTTGTTACGCTCGTTCCGCTTTGTTTCATGTGCGCAGTAACGTTCTCGGCTGGTTATCTAAAGGTCTTCTCATCCGATTCGAGACTTGGTTTCTTGAGCGGCGCTCGCTCGCTTTTGCAAGAGGCGGCGAGGACTGCCGATCCAGTCAAGGCTGCTGAGTTGGCGCGGCAAGCGGGCGTCTGGCGATTCGACGCGCTGGTTGCTGTCTTTTTTCTCGTTCTCGTGCTTATGATCGTGCTCGGCTCTGCGAGACAATGGTGGCGATTATTGCGCGGCAGGAAGCCGCTGATCCTGTATGAGAGCGAATTTGTGCCGATCACTGCTGCGCAGCTCGCAGAGTTTTAGCGCCTTGATCCGTTCAAGACCATGGATGAAGCCTGCGTTTTCACGGGCCGCTGGGATAGCGATCTCTACAACCGCACCTGCTCCGTGTCTTTAGCTAGAATCCAACCGCGCAAATTATTCGGCAGAGCCGCATAGATCCAATCACCGCGAATGCTTAGGATTTTAATTTCGCTGCCAGGAGGCAACGCCAGCACGCTATTTGCAGTATCGGCCGTCGCGAGCCGTGCTTGCACTTCTTTGCCGGTCACAATGGCGAGCGCTCGACCTTTGCTGCCAGTGTCCAGTTGATAAATCGCCAAGATCGACAGGGCTGCCATGAGTAGCGAAAAGGTCGAAAATGCAATTGCCGCTGCGGATCGGCGGCGCGCAAAAACCAGGCTAGCGATGCAAAAAATCGCCACCCAAAAAGCAGCCGCTGCCGCGATGCTGTATTGATTGATGCTCGCTAATTGGAGATAGCGTTCAGACCAGCTTGGTTGCATCTCGAGCGCGCGCGCCTCATCACGCGCAATCTGCAAATTGGCGGCCGCTTCGGGATGATGCCGCTCCAGAGTGAGCGCCCGCTCATAATTTAAGATCGCACGTCCAAAATCGCCTGTGCGAAAATAGGCGTTGCCGAAATCATAAAACAGGTTTGCACTCCATTGTCCTGAGCGGACAAGCGCTTCGTACCGATCAATAGCTTCCTTGAAATGTCCCTCAGCGTACTCTTGGTTCGCCTTGGTGAATTCGGTCTCCGATTGCGCGAATGCCGATGCGCCAACAAAGGTGCAGACCACCGCGCAACAAAGATCGACCAGAAGTTTTCGGCCTTTCATACGTGCAAATCCTCAATCAATTCCAGCACGTCGCGGCGGTTCTCTGGGGAGATTTTCCCTGAGCCGTTATGGGCTCCGCTGTATTGGAGCTCGTCGCTCTGTTCGAACAAGCGACGCAGGCGCTCGCGCGAATCCCCGTCGAGCCGGAACGTGTCGGCGGCTGTCTCCACATCGACCGTGTTTGGATCGATATTGCGCGCCAGAGCAGCTTTCACGCGAACGACTCTGGAAGCCTCGGCATAATATTCGCGTGGCGACGCGTCGCCGCGATGCAACTTGCGCATCAATTCGGCAGCTTCATGCTGTAGGGCAGCGATGCGTCGTGCCTCGCGATTATTGATCCCGCGCTGTCGGACTTTCCATCCGGCAAACCCAATCAGGGCGAGTAAGGGAATTAACTGCGCAATCCAGAAATGCGGACGCGCATAAAGCGGAACAAACGATTGTGCTACTTGCGGTCTTTCCGTCAGCTGGTACAAAATATCCTGCGGTTTTGCTGTAGCCGGGACCGCTGATCCCGGCCTGGCTGCTGTGGCCGGAGTTGGTGCTGATCCCGCCTGCGCAGTAGCCGCGTTCGGAGCTGCCGCCCCCCCGCCTTGCACAGTGATAGCAATCGGATCGCTGCGCAGCGTCACATATTGCTCTTTCACTGGATCGAAATAGGAAAACGCAAGCGGGGGAATGCTCTGTTTCTTTTCATTGGGCGAAAGCACCATTTCGAAAGTTTTTGCGCCGCTGATGCCGACCTCGTCATCCTGCTTGAACTTGGAGGACGGCGGATATTTGTGCCAACCGTGCTCGTCCTCTATTGCCGAAGCATTGACGCGATCGAAATTGCCGCGCCCGGATATTGTCGATGTAACGGTAATTGGATCGCCCACCTGCACGCTTTTTGGTTTTGCCTCAGTCGTCATCGTGAAGTTTCCGATCGCGCCCGAAAAACTCGCGGGCGCGTTTTGTGGCAACGGTTTTACCTCAAACGCCACCGGCTCGCTGTTGATCTCTACTTCGCGCCGCTCACCAAGTTGTCCAAATGGATTGGAAAAGAACGGGTCGGAGAACGGATCATCCAGATTGAACAAGTCGAATGGCGACCGCGACCGCGGCGAAGTTGGCCTTCGTGGTGTTAACACTTGCACCTTTGCTTTAACCGGCCCGAGTTCGAATTTTCCCGCGCGCGCCGCAGCGATCGCGGTCTTATATGTCACCACCTCGTAAGCTCTGCCGTTAATAGTCTCCAGGTTTTCTCCGGCTTGCTGCAATTTTTGCGCTGTAAATCCTTGTCCAGTGATCTCGGGAGGCTCGATCAGCTGTGGATGAGCCCGCGGATCAAATCCCATTCGAATCTGGGCCGGCACCATCTCGCCGACAAAGGCGCTTTTCTTCGGAACAATTAATTCGGCGAAAACGAGCTGGTTTGCTTCAGCAGTGGATGATGCCCCGCTCCGTCTTTGCGCGGTTTGGCCATTTGGCGAAGCGGCCACTTGTAGCGTGAGCGCCGGCGTTCGCAGGGAATTGTTGCCCACCCGAATGGTTTGGGATGGGATCGTGAATGTTCCGGACTTCACCGGCAGGATCGTGTAGTCGTAGATCACGCTTGAGGTGACGTTGAAATTATTCATCTCGAAGTGCTGGGACGTTCCTGTTCGACGAATCTCGAGGCCATCCACTGCGATCCTCTCTGGTGCATCGGCGCCACGCGCTCCTTTCAGTCGAATTTGCAATTGCACAGTCTCACCCACCACAGTTTCGGAGCTATTCAGGACCGCTGTGACACTGGGCGAATCCGCGAAGGCCGTGTTTGTTCCGAGCACCGCGATCAACGCGATGAATACAAGTCCGATCCGTAAACTGTGCATCGACATCTCCATCAAGAATCAACCATCAACCCTTACCGGTAGCTACCAGTCGTTATAGACACGACGCGTGGACTTGCGTTCATCGAGTTGAACTCGGGCCTCCTCATCTTTCATCGATTCAAGAAGCGCCTCGGCTTGGCGTTCGCTCATCTTACCCTCCTTTTCTGCTTCGGCCTCGGCCATCTGCGCATCTTTGTCTGGCGGCTTTTGTGACTTGTCTTCGCTAGCCCCTTTCACTTCGCCTGCAAATTTTTTCTGCGGCGATTCCGCCGGTGTCGCTGATGGGGTTGCGCCTTCGCCCTCTCCCGGAGTCGGTGACGGCATTTCGTTTCCGTTTTGCTCAGGCGTGGGAGATGGCCGTTCACCTTGACCTGATTGTTCCTGATTTTGTTTTTGGTCGCCTGGAGAAGGGGATGGCGAGGGTTGCTTCCCCTGTTGTTGTTTTGATTGCTGCGCCTCGTTCTTTGCCTGAGATTGATCTTGCTTCTTTTCCTCTTGTTGATTCTTCCCGCTCTCGGATTGGCTCTGTGATTGTCGATCTTTCGTTTGCTGCTGTTTGTTCTGCTGCTGCTGCTGAGCTTGGTTCTGCTGTTGTTGTTGCTGGTTTTGTCCGCCTGAGCCGGATTGCTGATTCTCCTTGTCTTGCTTGTTCTTCTTTGGCGGTGACGGGGAAGGGGAGGGCTGCTGCTGGGGTTGTTTCTTATTCTTTAGCTCCTCAATCTTTCTCTTTACGTAATCGTAATTCTCCTTCGCCTCTTTGTTTTGGGGTTCGAGCTTGAGCGTCTGTTCGTAATGATCGAGTGCATTTGTCCAGTCGCCGATTTTTTTATCGTCGGTTTTCTGTGCTTCGCCACGTTGGTAAAGGGTGTTCCCGAGATTGTAATGACTTTTGCTTTGTAAACCGGTATCCGGCGAGAGCAACGCCTGACTGAACGATTCCAGCGCCTTATTGTAGTCTTCTAATTTGTAAGAGGCCGCGCCCGAATCGAACTGCAATTTCTCCTCAGCGCGCGATTGCGGATGGGATTTTAAGGTCTGCTGAAACTGGCCGTAAGCGTCTTCGAATTTGCCGCCGCGATATGCATCGAGTCCTGGAGCCGCGCCGAACGCAAATTGGCAGAAAATGATCATCAGCACAGCCGTCGCAGCCGTGACTTTTGTCGGCGTGGAAACGTAAATTCTCTCGCGCACGCGTTTGCGTTCGCGAACCAAGATTGAAAAGGCGAGTGCAACGAGCGCGGCGCCGAGCGGCCACTCGTAGCGCTCAATTGGCCGGCGCGACAAACGCACGTCCATCTCGGCGGCCTGCATTTTGGCAAGGCCCTCCGTGTAAATCTGCTGCATCGTGCGCGGTCCGTTTTCCAAAGGCAGATAAAATCCGCCCGTAGCTTGCGCGATCTCGCGCAAACGTTTTTCATCCAGCTTTGATTTGACCACCTGACCAGCTGAATCTTTAACAAAGGCCGTTTCGCCATCTTCGCCGCTTATGGGAATGAGCGAGCCTTGCGCAGTTCCAACGCCCACCGCGAAGATTCGCACTCCGGCATCAGCCGCAGCTTTTGCCGTTTTCATAGCATCACCGCTCAGCTCTTCGCCATCCGTAAAAATGATAAGCGCGCGATTTCCCACCGCGCTTTTCCCGAAGCTTTGCGCGGCAAGGTCAATGGCGCTGGAGATATTCGTGCCGCCCTCGGGAATCGTCTTTGTGTCAAGATCTCTGATTGCCTCAAATACGGCGTCGTAATCAATCGTCAGGGGCGCTTGCAAAAAAGCGCGGCCGGCAAAGGCGATGAGACCAACACGGTCACCCTGAAGTTCATTGATCAAGTCCTGGCTAACAAGCTTAACGCGTTCGAGCCGGTTCGGCTGGACGTCATTGGAAAGCATGCTGCGCGAAGTATCGACCGCGATGAGCAGGTCGAGGCCTTTCCGTTTCACATCCTCAAACGTGTAACCCCAGCGCGGCTGCGCGAGACTGACAAGGGCTAGGGAAAGACCGAGCAGTTGCAATCCGAATCTCACCACGCGTCGCGGGCGATTTACCGTTCCCGCGAGCTGCGGCAGCAACCGTGCTGAAACAAACTCCTGCAAGCGGCTGACACCGCGCCGCTCCGCGCGAATAAACAACGCGATCAGGATCGGGATCAGAAGTAATCCCCAAAGCCATTGTGGTGCGCCAAAGCTCATGATGTGGGACCGGCCTTAGTGCCGCGATACTCTTCAAACCCTTGGTCGTTTTGTCGGGACACTGAGGTCCCTCCCACGTTCAAGATCGACATCTTCTTCACGGCAGTTTTTTCCAGATCGTTTGCGATAACAAAATTTGGGCGAGCACCAACCCGCATCCGCTCATGAGACACAGGGGAAATAGATCGCGGTACTGCTGATATTTTTTCACGCTTACGGTCGATTTCTCCAGCTTGTCGATGTCCCGGTAAATTTGTTCCAGTGATTTCGTATCCGTGGCTCGAAAGAATTTGCCGTCAGCAATTTTTGCGACCTCTCTTAGACCCGATTCGTTGAACTCCACCCGCTGGTTCTCGTAGAGCAAATTGCCCAAGGCGTCGGTTAACGGCCCTCTGGCAGTGAAGATAGGTGCGGGGGCTATTCCATTGATTCCTGCGCCAATGGCATAGAAGTGAATCTTCAATGCTTTGACTGCTTCGGCGGCAGTATTCGGCGGAATTTTTCCGGCATTATTCTCTCCGTCGGTCAGAAGCACCAGCACATGGCTCTTTGAGCGTTTATCGTTCAACCGATTAGCAGCCGCTGCCATGGCCGATCCAATTGCAGTGCCGTCCTCGACGAGTCCGATTCGTATTCTCTCGAGGTTTTGCAAAAGCCAATCGTGATCGAGAGTCATTGGACTCACCACATATGGCCGCCCGGCAAAGGCAATAATTCCGATACGATCATTCGGCCGGCCTTCGATGAATTTCCGCGTGACTTCGCGAATGGCATCGACACGCGTCGCCTCCTGCCCGCCGATTGTGAAATCCTTCGTCAGCATCGACCCGGAGACGTCGAGCACCAGCATGATGTCGATCCCGCTGGCTTCGACTTGCGTCAGACTCTTGCCAAGCTGCGGACGCGCAAGGGCGATAACGAAGATTGCGAGCGATGCGAGTAGCAGGGACCGAAGGATTTTCCCAGCGCGCGCCGCGCTCTGTTTTCCAATGGCGCCAAAAGCAGATGTCGATGAGAACGTCAACGCAGCAGCTGGTCCGCGTTTACCGCGCAAATATGCGAGCAATGGAATCGCCAACAGGAGCAATAGCAACAACGGATGCGCGAACGTGAGCGCGCTGTTTGCTGTCCACCAATCAAACAGTTGCAAGTTGTTGGCCCCCTTTCACAAATCGAGTTGCCTCTTCGAGCAACAGCTGGCTGTCCGCTGAGGTAGCCTCATACCGCGCGAACTTGATCAGATCGCATCGATTCAGAAAATCTTCGAGCAACGACTTTTCATCGCTCGAAAACTGCGGCGCCTTGGTCAGCGCGTTTAGAAATTCTACGGACGTCTGGCGCGTCACCGGCAAACCGTGTTGCTCTGTCACGTAGCGACGAAGAATGTCCGACACGCGGATGCTGAATTGATACGGATTCAGTCGATCGATCTGATCTCGTATCCGCTCGAGCGCGTCAAGTGCGCGGTCACGCGGCAATTGAGCCGGTTGCGGTCGCTTAGATCCTTTGACAATCAACCAAACGATCAACCCAACGATTGTTAGCGCCAGAAACGCCCCGGCAAAAATCATCCATGGCGGTATCAGCGAATAATCGATCGGTGGCGCAATATCGTGAAATTCCTCTGCCGCGAGGGTGGCCATGAACAAGATCGACATTGTCATTTACCGAATGGCTAAACGGCGTTCGCGTTGTTTGAAGAACGAGCGCAACGCTGGCAAGTAATCCTTCCCAGTCTGCAGGGCAATTGCATCGATATTGTTCCGCCGCAACGTGCGCGACAGATCGGTTTCGTGTTCGCTGGCCAGATCGGTGAAGCGCCCGCGAGTCCTCCGATCGGCCGTGTTGATCTCGATCTGTTCGCCCGTTTCCGCATCTTCCAACGTGATGATGCCAATGTTTGGCAACACCTTTTCGCGTTCGTCGCGAATATGGATCGCGATGAAATCATGCCGCCGACCGCTTACCGCGAGCGCCCGCGAGAAATCAGGCGCTTGAAAATCCGAGATGAAAAATACGACTGCACGGCGCGTCACGATGTTGTTTAAGTAATCGAGCGCCAGCGCGGGTTCTGTGCCGCGTCCTTGCGGTTCGAAGAACAAAATCTCCCGGATCAACCGCAGCGTGTGCGAGCGGCCTTTCTTCGGCGGAATAAAAAGTTCAACGCGATCGGTGAAAAGAATCAGTCCGACCTTGTCATTGTTCCGAATTGCACTAAACGCGAGCAAACATGCGACCTCGGCCGCCAACTCGCGTTTCGATTGCGTGGTGCTCCCGAAATTTCCAGACGCGCTCACATCGACAACCAGAATCACCGTAAGTTCGCGTTCCTCTGTAAATTTTTTCACATATGCGGTGCCCAGACGCGCCGTCACATTCCAATCAATCGTTCGAATTTCATCGCCTGGCTGATATTCGCGGACATCCTCAAAATTCATTCCGCGACCTTTGAAAACACTGTGGTAATCGCCCGCGAAGGCAGTTTCCACGAGGCCGCGTGTCTTGATTTCTAGCGTTCTGATCTTTTTCAAGATATCGGACGTATCCATGTGTGAATAGTGATCAGTGATCGGTGAATGGAGATTCTTCTTTTACACGAGGAATGCTGCGATAGTCAGTGGCGGGCTTGTGCTTACAAAAATCATCTGCGCGATCAATCATCCGCGAGAGCATTCCGCCAATGGCTTGATAGCGACGGTCAAGTTCGGTAAAATGTTCTTGCGACACGTATTGATCGTCGAGCGCGTCATCCAGCCAAGATTGTGTTTCGTTTGCCTCGCCCAGTGCTTCGTCGACCTTATTAATGAATGCAGCTTTATATCTGCGGCGCGCCCACGCTTCCGCAATCATGGCTTTAACCGCACGGGAACTTCTCCGAATCTGATCAGTTAACGCATATCGTTCCTCACGCGGAAAACTCTTCGTCGCCGCAAAGATGCACAACGCAGCTTCCCGCGCTGCTTGATAAACTTTCAAGTCACGAAACGACCTCGCAGCTGCCATACCATTCACCAGTCACCGATCACCATTCACTATTTCGATCACGGCACCGGCAGCCCGGCAAAGATCCGTTCAATGATCGTCTCACTCGTGACCGACTCCGCCTCGGCTTCATAGCTGACAATGATACGATGGCGCAATACATCCGGACCAATGCTCTTCACATCCTGCGGTGTAACGTAGCCGCGGCCGTTCAGAAACGCGTGGGCGCGTGCTCCGAGAGCAAGATAAATCGTCGCCCGTGGCGAAGCGCCATAACGAACGAGTCCTTCGAGCTGCAAGTTGTAAGTCGCAGGCTCTCGCGTGGCCCAGACAACATCGACAATGTAATCTTTCACGCGGTCGTCGATGTAAATGCTGTTGACTACATCGCGCGCAGTGATGATCTGCTTTGGGTCGATCACTGGATCAACTCGCAAATCGGGCGCCGACGTCGCCATCAGGTCAAGAATCTGTCGCTCCTCGGATTTTTGCGGATAACCGACGTTTAACTTCAGCATGAAGCGATCGAGCTGCGCTTCCGGCAATTGATATGTGCCTTCCTGCTCGAGCGGGTTTTGCGTCGCGAGAACCAGAAACGGATCGGAAAGCGGATAAGTCGTTTCGCCGATCGTGACCTGCCGTTCCTGCATCGCTTCGAGCAACGCGCTCTGTACTTTTGCTGGCGCGCGATTGATTTCATCGGCGAGAATCAAGTTTGAAAAAAGCGGCCCGAGCTTCGTCGTAAATTCGCCGGTGCGCGGATTGTAAATGAGCGTGCCAATCAAGTCCGCCGGCAAAAGGTCGGGCGTGAATTGGAGACGTTGAAAGCCGGTTTGAATACACGCTGCCATCGTCTTGACCGTCAGGGTCTTTGCCAGTCCGGGGACGCCCTCGAGCAGGATGTGACCGTTGGCGAGCAGGCCGAGCAAAAGGCGATCGACCAGATACTTCTGGCCAATCACCACATGACCAACCTGCTGGCGCAATGCCGGAATCCATTGGCCCAGCTCCCGCACCTCCTGCGTAATCTCCTGCGTCGATTTCATACGGTGTGATGAGACAGACTCTACACGGAGAATGTTCGATCAAACTGCTGCGCAACGAACCCCGATCGACAATTACTTTCGCCGCTTTTCCTGACGCGGACGACAGGTCAAAATGATCGGTAGCCCGGGGTAGGGCTGAGCTTTGCGAATACGAGCTTCGAGGTAACGCAGGTAAGTTTCACTCAACAGGCGTGGCTCGTTTACAAACAGGATGAACTCTGGAGGTTCGACTGGCGCTTCCGAATTACCGCTCGCTTGTGCAGCGTAAAAGAGTTTCAGGCGTCGACCGGAGATCATTGGCGGCGGATTGGCGGCAAAGGCCGAGCGGAGCAATCGGTTTAGAACACCGGTGCCGATGCGCTCGTGCGCTGCGCGCCGAATTTTTTCGATGAGCGCAAATAACTTATCGACATTTTCTCCCGTTAGCGCAGACGCAACCAGGACCGGCGCATAATTAAGAAAGAAAAGGCGCGCCTGCGTTTCATCGATGAGTTGCGCCATCATCTTCTTTTCATTCCGCGTGGGCCTGACCAAATCCCATTTATTCAAAACAACCAGCGCTGCCTTGCGCGCCTTCTGAATCAACCCGGCGATTCGTTTGTCCTGCGCGGTGACGCCCATGGCAAGATCGATAATCAGCACGCAGAGGTCGGCGCGACGAATGCTTCGTTCCGCACGCATCACACTGAAGACCTCAACCGGGCTCGAGTGTTTCCCGCGTCTGCGGATCCCGGCCGTATCGATAAATAGGAATTGCTGACCATCGCGCTCATAAGAGATATCGATGGCATCGCGCGTTGTGCCCGGCAGTTCGCTTACGATGGCGCGTTCGCTGCGCACAATTGAGTTGATCAACGAAGATTTGCCGACATTTGGGCGTCCGACGATCGCTATCGCGATCGGATGTTCGATGTTGGATGTTCGACGTTCGATTTTCGAAGGCGCCGGCAGACATCGATCGATGGTTTCTATCAATTCCGAAATACCGCGACCATGGGCCGAACTGATTGAGAGACTCTGCGAAAATCCCAGCGATGCGAAATCAATCGCGAGATCCTCGTGTTTCCCAGTGTCGATCTTATTTATGGCAAGGACGATCGGCTTCTGTGATTTGCGTAGCATTCGCGCGAGTTCCTGATCAAGGAGCGTGGGCCCTTCTTTGGCATCGACAAGGAAAAGGAGAAGGTCACTGTCGTGTATGGCTTCCTCGACGCCGCGACGAACTTGCGCGGACAATTCCGCTTCACCTGCGCCGCCGACACCGCCTGTATCCCAAAGCACGAATGGATGTGCTCCGCGTGTACACACCGCCGAGATACGATCACGCGTTATACCCGGTTGATCGTGCTCGATCGCGATCTTGCGACCGATCAGGCGATTAAATAACGCGGATTTACCGACGTTCGGACGACCTACGATCGCGACATTCGACGATGTGTTCATGCCGTTCATCGCAGAAAGCGCCGGACTCAATGTTTCGTTGCGTGCGCATGGCCTTCGGCCTGCAACTGTCGCACTCCATCCCTGACGTAAATAAGTCCGGAGATAAAAGTGAACACGCCGGCGGCGATGACGATGTAGAGCAAGGGAAGAAAATGGAGTTGCAACATGACCCATGCAATCGCCGCCATTTGCAAAACCGTGGCGACTTTGCCGGTCCAACTTGGCTTCACATGCACTTTGCCGTTGAGCAAATGTAAGACACCGGCGCCGACGAGAATGACGGCATCACGGGTAATAACAAGAACGGGGAACCATGCCGGAAATCTCCCGTATTCAGGATCGATATCGCTCCAGTTGCTGATGCTCAAGGTAATGATGGCGCTCAGAAGCAAACCCTTATCGGCAATCGGATCGAGAATCGCGCCGAGCGCGCTACGCTGTTTGTAACGACGAGCGACGTATCCATCAAGTCCATCGCTGGCGGCCGCGACAAGAAAAATTATGATCGCGGTAAAACGCTGCCATTCGAGCGGTGCACCGCGCTGGATGCTCTGGCCGTAATAAATCGCCATCGTGACAAAGACCGGAATCATTAAAATCCGAACGATTGTGATTTTATTGGCCGTCGTCATAATGCGCGGGCGACGACCAAAGGTGAAAGCTTGAGCCAAAGTTGCAAGCAATTTGGCTGCGGCTTAGAGGGACAATCACGCTGCGTCACGACCAGCTTCGCCTCCGCGCACACGCTGGAGCGATTGGCTTTAGTGCTTCAGGGGGTCGCGCCGTGAAGTGCGGCGACTACTTGATGCAACATCGCTTGGTTCCAAGTGGGTACCGGCGCTTTTTCAGACTCTCCCAAATCGGACATCTCTTGCTGCATGGCTTCCGCAGCGCGATTCGAGAGCATCCATCCGAGGGGTAGCGGTACGGTCGCAGGCGCTAGGGAAAAGAAATAGTTACACTTTACATCGGGCGAATTGGCACGCAGTCTTGCCACGTCCTCCCGACAGAACTCATCCTGAGCGCGACCGATTGCGCGTTGCGCATAGTCTCCGCGCGCTTCACGGGCCGAGAGCAACGCGTACACTGGCGCCAGCGCATCCTCTAGGAAGGTGCCCGGTCTCCGTTGCGCCGCTTCGGCCGCGGTGCTAGCGGTCGTGTTCTTGAGTAGTTCTTTTGTCGCCGCCATCTGGCGGCCACCGGAAGCGACGCCTAAGGGATCATTGCTAATCATAATGATTTGCGGAACGATCCGTCCCCACTGGGACTCGCTCGGTTGATGAAGCACAACGTTGACCTGCCGCAGAATGTCGAGCGCAGTCGCCGCTCCGGAATTCTCGAAGTAACCGCCATCAACAACATGACTCCCGTCGGGTTCAAAACGACCGGCCGGACTCACGTACGTAAACCGAGCACTCATATGCGCAGCGGTGCTAAGCGGCATATCGCGCGTCGGACGGCGTCGTTCATCGTGTTGGTGAAGCGAAAATAATTTCGCGGTGGCGTCGGCGGCTTCGAGAAAATCCGCGTCAATGAGAATATTGGATGCGATGATCCGGTTCCCGACCTCGACGGAGGTGCCGTTGAGAAATAGTGCTGGCACATAGACGTGTGGATTTTGCCAAAGATCGAGAAACGATTTCCCGAAACGGTCGTTGTGCATCGTATTCTGCCACGCTCGCTCCCATCCACGTTCGAGCCAGCGGCCGCGGTCGAAAAAGGTGATGCGCAATGGAAGAACCCGTTGAAATAGGTCTGGGTAAAGCATCGCCGCGATCGCGGGCGAAAGAAAATCCTGACCTAAAATCATTTGACCGCGTTTGACGAATTCGTGTTGGGGCGCAGTATCCGCGACGAGGGCATCAAAGACTGCGGCGCCAACACTTCCACCCGAAACACCGCTGATCGCGAATATGTGGTCGGAGAAGGAGGGATCTGCGTCCTGAATTGATCCGAGTACGGTTGCGGTCCAATAGGCGGCGCGAACTCCGCCGCCCTCCGTCGCGACAATAAACAACGGATGCACAGGCCTATCCGGATATTTCTTAGTAATGTTGGAGTTCCAATCTACAAGCGCTTGCCGGAGAGTTGGTCGCTGGAACGCTTCGCGTTTAAGAACGCGTAGATCGTGATTGTCATTGCCGAAGCTGCAAACCGCGATCCAAAGCGCGAAAAAAGTAAGAACAGGTATGTGTTTCCAACTTCCAACGTAAACGAGAGCGCTTCCCCAAAAAACCCATGACGCCGCGGCGAACATCAGGACCGCACCTGTTCCAAAAGCGCCGGCAAAGTTTTTTTTCGATCAGACGAGTCGGAAATCTGCTCGCCGGTTTTGGCAAAGCCGGCGTCGTATTGTGCACCGCGCTCGAGCCAGCGACGCCTGAGGGCAAACAAAAAATAAAGCAAAATGCCGCTGCCGATTGCGAGCCATCCAAATTCGAGTAGTCGCGGCGGCACATCGTGCTCGTAACTGCCGCGCACACTCAAAAAGCTCCATCCGATAATGAACATCGGCGCCACTCCCAGAATTCGCGGGACGTGCCGCGGCAACAAGACGTGAACACGTTGCCAAATGCCAGTGCGTTCGGGATGCCAAACGTGCGTTTTTGGAAAATCGAAATACAAAAGCACGCGCGCAGAATACCAGCTTGCGAGCGACCAAAGCACGAGCCCAAACGCGAAGAGGCCCAGTCGCACGCCGCTGGTGGTGCCGGTGCAAACGCCAGACTCGGCGAGTGCGCGCAGCACTTCGCGTCCTTGCTCAACATGCAAAAAAATCAATGCCCCAATGATTGCAACGATGAACGGAAAACGACATGGCTTGAGTTCGTGATAGATGTCCTGAAGGTTCCAGAAGAACTTCTCGACCCAATCGCCGACGGAGCGGCGCCTATGAGAAGCGTCCGGAGAGGTCATCGCGATTGTCAATCTACGTTCGGTTCTGCGGTCGAGGAGCTTTATCCTCCTTCAATTCGAGCTAACCTTCAGCGCTGAACCCTGGTAAAAACCTTTACGAATTCCAATCCAAATCCAGAAAGCAGTCTTTTGCCTTGTCGACTCCTCCCCATTTTGCGAAAAGCTGCGCCCCATACTGATCGATCTCCGGCTGTGAGAGCGGCCAACTCTGCGCACTGCCAGAGAAGATGATGTAAACTATACCATGTCCAACGCCGCCGCTCTTTGGGCTTGAAGGAACCCCGAGCGCTGCCGCCAATGCGATCGATCCTTCCCCAATCTTGTTGGCAGGTCCCACGTCTGCGTAAACTGCATAATCGTAAGCTCCGGTAGCGGGGCGAATCACCACTGCGAAATCACCAAGCTTGGCGCCCAGACCTAACCTGCCAGGCAAGACGATGAAGTTCACAGCTTCCGCGTTTACATAACGACGTGGATCCTTTTGATCACAATTCGGATCCTCCAATGAGGTCGTCGAAACGTAAAAGCCCGGAGCCGGGTCTCCGTCTGTCTGAACCACTGGATCCCCATCGGCTTCGCCGTTATCAGTGACCAACGCCCACCAATTGCCTGGTCGGCCCGCGTTGCCTAGATAATCCAGGCCTGATCTATTATCGGGATGGTAGGCGTGATACGCCCCGTCAGCATCTATCATCAGCCCGGACTCATAAAAAAAGGCAGAGTCGTCGTCAGACAACGTATTAATATTAGAGTAGCCAATCCGTTTTAGGAATTTCAAGT
>QHOD01000108.1 GCA_003218615.1 Verrucomicrobiota bacterium | reverse complement strand
GTATTCGAAGTAAATCCCAAGTCCCAAACAATTCTCAAATCCCAGGTCAAAACTCGCGTTGACTCCTTTCTGAGATTTGGTGATTTGGATTTTTTTTGGGATTCGGGATTTCAGGTTTAAGCGATGCAGCTTCCATTCGAGCAATTTCCCGCGCTCAGCACGGTCGAAATTTGTCGCCACGTTTTTACGCAAAGAATTCCCGGCATCGATGTTTCGAATGATAAACCGGAGGTATTAAAGCGTCTCGATTCCGCGCATCGCGAAATTCGCAAGGCAATCGGAGTCGGCGATTGGCCGCTAGCCACCGCGCAACAAGTTCACGGAAACAAAATCGCAGTTGTAGATACGTCATTAAAAACTGACAAAGAATTTCCCGGCCGCGATGGCATCATCACGAATCAACGCGGTGTCGCGCTGGGAATCTACGTTGCCGACTGCTGCGCTATTTACATTGTCGATCCAAAAACACCCGCCATCGGTCTCGTGCATTCCGGACGCAAAGGCACCGGGCTGGGCGTGGTCCGCAACGCGATTACGCAAATGATTGATCACTTCGGCTCTGATCCCGCGAACATGATGGTGCAACTCAGTCCTTGTATTCGCCCGCCACATTACGAAGTCGATTTCGCGGCCGAAATTGCCCGGCAATGTCGCACGCTCGGCGTGAAAGAAATTCACGACTCAAGCATATGCACTGCTTGCGATTTGGACCGTTACTACTCCTATCGCGCCGAAAAAGGCAAAACCGGCCGCATGCTTGCATTGCTTGGACTGCTGTAGCCGCGTCTCTGTGAGACGCGTGGCGCGCGGGTTGCAAACACATCAGCGCGGCGCTTAGCGAAGCGGCTACAGCTCGTCTGCGCCGCGTTTGAGCGGACAGATCCCGCGCTTTTTCGCGTTTACGACGAAATCGAGAAACTCGCGAGCGGGTGCGCCAAGATTAAGCGCCGCCCCTTTCTCCAGCGCCTGTGAAATATTCAATCCACTCGTGTAAAGCAGTTTGAATGCGGTTTTGATTTCATCGCGATCTTGCACGCTAAAACCGGCCCGCTTCAAACCGATGACGTTGATTCCAAAAACCGAATTGCGCTCGGCGGCGATAACGAACGGCGGCAGATCCTTCCCAAAGGCGGAACTACCCTGCACCATCACCAGGCGTCCGACGTGCATGTGCTGGTGAAATGTCGATCCGCCGCCGAGAAACGCCCCATCGTCCACGGAAACGTGACCAGCTAACAAACAATTGTTGGCGATCACGACGTTGTTTCCGATGAGGCAATTGTGGCCTACGTGCGCTCCCGCCATCAGGAAATTTTTGTTGCCGATTTTTGTAACGCTACCCTCCGGGCTGCCGCGATGGATCGTGCAGTATTCACGAATCAGGTTGTCGTTTCCGATCTCGACTTTGGTTTTTCGTTCCGGCGAGAACGAAGCATCCTGCGGTGGAGCGCCGATAATCGCGCCGTGTCCGATGAAATTGCCACCGCCGATCGTCACATCTCCTTCGATCACGACATGCGATTGCACGATCGTCCTCTCACCAATCACTGCCTGTGGTCCAATGATAGAAAACGGACCGATCTCAACGCCGGCGCCGATTTTCGCGTCTGGATCGACAAGAGCTGTCGGATGAATTTTCACAGCACGCCTGCTTCTTTGAAGCTGAAGTAGCCGGAACTTCCCTCCGAAGGCGCGCCAATGATGATGTGGTCGAGCAGTTTGATTTGCAACAGTTCCGCGGCTTCGGCCAAACGTCTCGTCAGACTGTGGTCCGTCTGGCTCGGTGACGCGTCGCCGGAAGGATGATTGTGCACGACAATCACGGCATAAGCCGAAGAGACGAGTGCGGGCCGAAACACGTCGCGCGGATGCGCGATACTTTCGTTCACGCTCCCAATCGAGACCTCCTCGACTCGAATCAAATGATAACGCGTATCGAGCAAAATCACCCGGAGCGATTCTTTGCGCAGCCGGCGCATCTCTGGACCGACCAGTTCGTTCACCAGTTCGGGCGAATCGATTTTTTGCTTGGATAACGTTTCTCGCGCGAGCCGCTGACCGAGCCCGAAAGCAGCGACGAGTTGCACGGCTTTGGCAAAACCGACGCCGCGCATCCTGGATAGCTCGTCAACCGTGCATCGGCTCAATTCCCCAAGCGAGCCGTAATCGTTTAGCAACTTTCGTGCGACCTCAATCGCATTTGCTCCCGGAACTCCGGTGCGCAGCAAGATTGCGATCAACTCTGGATCGGTGAGGGCTGACGCGCCGTGAGCGGCAAGTTTCTCGCGCGGCCGCTCTTCCTGCGGCATCTCACGGATTTTAAGCTGCGGCATTTAATGTCGGAGCGCCCTTAGTATCGCGATATCAGACGCGAAGTTGATCGAACATTTCACGCAATGCATCGCCAAGAGCGAAGAGTGCATCTGCGTATGAATTTAGCGCGATTCCATCCAGGGTGGCTTGCGCTTCGCGAATTAAGTCGCTGCCAGCCGCGATAGATTCATTGAGCGCACCGTTCGTCGCGCCGATCCTCAGAAGCTCGGTCATCTCTTCCATGCGTTCCTCCAGCACGAGCTGGCAACAACGTTCCCGTTCAAACTCGGACGCCGAGCGCAGGAAAATCAGGACCGGAAGCGTGAACTTACCCTTGCGCAGGTCTGTGCCCAGCGTTTTGCCGGTGACGCGCTCGTTGCCGGCGAGATCGAGGCAATCATCGTAAATCTGATAAGCGGTCCCGACTTGAACTCCGAAATTCTTGAGTGTTTCGATCATGCTCGCATCGGCCTCGCTGATGAGCGCGGCCAATTCCGCCGCGGCGGCAAAAAGAGATCCGGTTTTCTTCTCTACGATCCGCAAATAATCTTCGACCTGGAGTTTCAGATCAAAACGGCGCTGGGTCTGAATCATTTCTCCCGAACAGATTTCACGGGCCGCTACCGCAATTGCACGACTGATATCCGTATTTTCAAAATTTGTGGACAGATTCAGAGCGTGCGCGAAGAGGCAATCGCCCAAAAGAACGCTAAGCGAATTGCCCCAGCGCGCGTTCATGGTGGGCTGGCCCCGACGGCGTTCTGCCTCGTCCATAATGTCGTCATGAACGAGAGTGGCGATGTGAATCAGTTCCACGATCACAGCAAGATCGACATGTCCCGAGTTAATTTTGCCGGTCGCGCCGCCGGCCAGGAGAGCAAGGAGCGGGCGTAAACGCTTCCCGCGTCCACCAATGGCATATGTCACATAACCTTCAATCTCGGGATCGAAAGCTGCCACTTGCTGGACGATCCTTCTTTCGACCTCTTCGAGATGCGGCTGGACCAGCTGCGCTACTTGAGCCAGCGGACCCGGAGAAAGAGCGGCTGCGGTAATGCGAGTCGAGCCCGCGCCTGAGCGTGCAAAGACGTCCACAAGCGCAGAATAGAGAGGCGCATTGCGGGTTGTCAAAACAACATCATGGGAATGGACAAATATATTGTAGGGCGTTTGACTCGTTCGCTCCCGCTTGACTCAGTCTGTTGACCTTCCCGTCTATGTCGCTCGGCTCCCGCCGGCTCCATTCTGTGAAACGCCGAATGAAATGGCGGCTGACACAGCCGCCCTACAATTTATCGCCGCTGCAACCAATCTTGGGTGGCGTACTTTTTCCCAGCAATTTCTCTCGCCCGTTCCAAGAGTTCGTTGTCGATCTTTTTTTCGCCGCAATTCTTCGACAACTCCTTTGCAAATCGCTCTGGAAGTCCATTACCGAAGTTGACGCCTTGTATGCTGCCCTGATGCAGCAAACCGGCGCGGGTTCGGCGTTGTGCTGCGCCTGCGACTTTGCATCCGTTCACCATCACATCCGCGCGCACCGGATTAGCAAAACACGCGCCCTCGCTGTAGCGCCGGTCTGTAACCACCGAATTCGGAGTCGCAAGTTGCGCGCGCCCACCCATCCCGATCAAAGCTTCGCGTAAAGCGCGATGAATCTTCTCATAGATCGACATCGACGATTCGGCAAAGGCTGCATCATTCGCGGGAATTACAATGGAATATGTCAGGTCGTTTCCGTGAAAGACTGTTCCACCGCCGGTCCATCGACGAACTAACTCGCGCTCCGCAGCATAACGACCGACGTCGGCAAATCTTCCAAAATACCCAAATGAAAGAGCAGGGGAGTGCCATCTGTAGAACCGGATCGACGCGACCGTAGCATGCTCGAGCAATGCTTCGTCGATGGCCATATTCATCGCCGCCGAGTGTGGCGAGTTGTCGTGATAGATATGTAGTGAAGAGAACAGGCGTGACGTTGTATCTTCATGCCCGTCATTCCGAGCGAAGTCGAGGGATCTCTGACTTCGTTTGGAGTTGAAAATATCGAGAGATGTCTCGACTCCGCTCGACATGACAATCAGGTGTGAAGCTCGTCCAAAATTTTGGCGACAGCTTCACGTGGATTTGGATGCGCGGTGATCGGCCGGCCAATGCCGATATAATCTGCGCCTGCTGCGATTGCCTGGCACGGCGTCATGAATCGTTTTTGATCGCCCGGCTCGGCCCATATCGGACGAATTCCCTGAACCGCGATTCTGATTTTGTCGCCGAATTCCGCCCGTAATATTTTGATTTCATGGGGACTAGCCACGATTCCATCGATTTTTGCTTCGACACCTAATTTGGCCAGGCGCAAAACCTGATTCTCCACTTTGTCGGAGATTCCAATTTCGCTCAGCGTTTGTTCCGTCGCGCTTGTCAAAACAGTCACACCCAGGATCGTCATGTTATTTGCGCGAGCCGCAGTCGCGGCGCAGATCATTTCGCTCCCACCGCTCAAATGAATGGTGAGCATGTGCGCACCAAGACGGTTCGCGGATTCGACTGCTCTTGCGACCGTGTTTGGAATATCGTGCAGCTTGATATCGAGCCAGACTTTAGCGCCGGTGGACAAAACCGCGCGCACGATTTCCGGACCTTCGGCTGTGTAAAGTTGCAAGCCGATTTTGAAAAACGAAATTTGGTCGTGCAGTTGCTCAACGAGATCGAGCGCCCTTTCTTTCGTCGCCACGTCAAGCGCGACGATGATTTTATCGGATACCTTTGTCATTCCTACGTCCAATCTGTCATGTCGAGCGGAGTCGCCTGCCAACCCGTAGCTTTACGCGAAGGCTGGAGACATCTCTCAATATTGCCGACCGACGGTAAGAGATTCCTCGACTTCGCTTGGAATGACAGAACAAATTGCAAGCTATGCAAGTTTTCGCGCCTGCGAAGATTAATCTTTCGCTGAAGATTCTGAATCGCCGCGAAGACGGCTTCCACGAAATCGAGACGCTCATCGCGCCGATAACCCTTTGTGACGAAATTACCGTCGGCAAGCGCGACAGCAGCAGCGGAATTGAGTTTCACTGCGATGATCCGTCGGTGCCGAAAGGGGACGACAATCTCGTTGTTCGCGCGGCGAATCTGTTTTTTGAGACGACCAAGTTAACGCCGGGGGTTTCAATCGGCCTCAAAAAGAAGATTCCGCACGGCGCGGGTTTGGGTGGTGGAAGCAGCGACGCGGCTTCGGCTCTGCTCGCGCTGAACGAATTGTTTGAAACGAAATTGCCGCGTGAAGCGCTTGCGAAAATGGGCGAGACAATCGGATCAGACGTTCCATTTTTCATTTTCGAATCAGCCGCGATATGCAAAGGACGCGGCGAACAGGTCACGCCGATGAAGTTGCAGCCCGACTTGGGCGGGTTGTCCATCTTGTTATTGAAACCGGCTTTTGCGGTTTCAACAGCATGGGCTTACTCGCGCTGGCAGGATTCGCGAGAAATTCCGAGAGTCTGGTACGCAACCCAGGAATTCGCCGGCCAATCTTTTGTGAACGATCTCGAGCGCCCGGTCTTCGAAAAATTTGTCTTCCTCGCGGAATTAAAAATGTGGTTGCTCAAGCAACCGGAAGTCGGCGCCGCGCTGATGTCCGGTTCCGGTTCAACGGTTTTCACGGTCATGCGCCCGAAGGCAGATGTCGATGTTGTTGCGAAGCGCGGGAAAGCGGAGCTCGACCCAGAGCTGTGGACCTGCGCTTGCGAGACGGTCTAATACGCGAACAGACGCGGAATTATTCGCCGGTGCCGCGTTGCAGTATAGCGTGCGCGTATTCGCGATTCAATTTTGCGATAAAACTGGCGCTGATCTCGGCGGGACAAACCGCTTCGCATTCGTAAGTGTTGGTGCAATTACCGAAGCCTTCCGCATCCATGATTTGCACCATTTTCAAAGCGCGTGTGACGCGTTCAGGTTTTCCCTGAGGCAGCAGCGACAGGTGTGAGACCTTTGCCGCAGTGAACAGCATGGCCGACCCATTCGGACAGGCGGCTGCGCACGCGCCACAGCCGATGCAGGCCGCAGCTTCCATTGCCAGATCGGCATCGTGTTTCGGAATTGGGGTCGAGTTCGCTTCTGGCGCCGAGCCTGCCCGGGCAGAGATGAATCCCCCGGCCTGCACAATGCGATCCAGTGCGCTTCGATCGATCACCAGATCCTTGACGAGAGGGAATGATCTCACCCGAAACGGCTCGACCACGATAGTTTCGCCATCACGAAATTTT
>QHOD01000107.1 GCA_003218615.1 Verrucomicrobiota bacterium | reverse complement strand
TCACGGCGGCTCGGGTGGCGTCGGAAGCTTTGCCATCCAGATCGCGAAGGCGCGCGGCGCGAAAGTGATTGCGACCGCGTCGACCGCAAATCAGGACCTGCTCAAGCAATTAGGCGCGGATGTGGCGATCGATTACACGAAGCAGAAATTCGAAGACGTGGCGAAGGATGTCGATGTAGTTCTCGATTCAGTCGGTAAAGACACTCTGGCGCGTTCCTATGGCGTAGTGAAAAAAGGCGGCTTCATCGTTACGCTGGTGGCACGAATCGATCAGGCGGAACTGGATAAACACGGAATTCGGGGTGCGTCGCTAGGTGTGGAGCCGAATTCAAACGAGCTCGCTGAGATTGGCAAATTGATCGACGAAAAGAAAATCAAGGTAGTCGTCTCTCAAACGTTGCCGCTTTCCGACGCGGCGAAAGCCCAGGAACAAGTTGCGACTGGTCACACGCGCGGCAAGATCGTCCTTAAAGTCGCTGACGAACCGAAGTAGCAGCCACCCACTTACTGAGATAGTGCTTGTTTAGCGCTGGCCGCGTGCTCGAGGTTGACTGCGTTGGAGTTTAGCCTCGAAAGCTTTCAACGGTTTATTTTTCGTAATTACCGCGCTATTCCCTTTGGCGTTTCGTAAAGCGGCAAAACATTGCCGCACTCCAAAACGTGGCCGGCCTTGCACGCACGGGTTAAGCACTTTGCGTTTTGGAGTGCGGTGGTGCTCCACCGCTTTTCGTGGCGGTGCGAAAATAACTGGGTGTGGTATAAGGTGAGCAATGAACTGGGATGCGATTAGCGCTATCTCGCAATTGGTGGGCTCGATCGCTGTCGTTTTGTCGGTGTTATATCTCGGCGTACAAGTGCATCGGAGCACGCGCGTGGCCAGGCTTGCCACGCAAGACGCCGCAGCCACGGCCCTGCGTGATGTGACCAAACCTCTCATGGAAAACGCCGAGCTGGAACGGATTTGGCGGGTAGGCCTGGAAGATCTGAGCGCACTTTCCGTCGAAGATCGCGCGCGATTTTTTCATGCTGCTTACCAATTCTTAAAAGCCTTCGAGACAATTCATTTTCATTATGTTTATGGGCTAATGGATCGGCAGCTCTGGGATGGCTGGCGAGGACTTCTTAACCATTACGTCGCTGCGCCCGGGATGGCCCATTATTGGAAGCTTCGTCCCGAAGTTTTCTCCGAACGGTTTCGGAAATTCGTTAACGCACTCGAACCTCCGGCTGAGCAACGCACGGTGGGAGATCTTTTTGGACGGGAACCAAAGTCATAGTGCGGCAAGCTGCGATGGTGAGCAAGGCCCGGGTTCGCATCACATGGAAGTCATACGGCTCGCGCGTAAAATAAGGCTCGACAAATTGTCTCGGTGCTGGTAAGAATGTCTTCAATTACGTCATCCGACGTTTCAACTTATCTTCGGCACGGCTGAATAAGCCGCAGGGGCTGGATCTTCGCTGAGACACCGCTTAACGCGATCTCCAGATCCAAATGAAACCCCGAGTCAGCCGAAGTGAGGCCGCTCTTCCAAAGCGCCTCGTGAGGATGGTTCCTGGTTCCACGCGGAACTGGATTGCACTTAACGCAGTCCAACAATCCAGCCTCTCATGAAAATCCATTCTTCAATTCTATTCACTGCGCTGTGTTCCATTGCCCTCTTGACAGGCGCCGCGGCAACTGCCCGCGGGCAATCCGCGCTCGACGGTTTTGATCCGAACGCGAATAACGACATTCGCGTCGTCGTGATGCAACCGGATGGCAAGATTCTGATCGGCGGCGATTTTACCACGCTCGCGCCCAACGGCGGAGCGGTGGTCACGCGTAACCACATTGCCCGGCTGAACCCGGACGGCACGCTCGACACCGCCTTCGACCCGAACGCCGACGATGCTGTCTATTCAATCGCGGTGCAGGCGGACGGCAAGATTTTAGCGGGCGGCTTTTTCGGCAACATCGGCGGACAGACGCGCAATTACATCGCCCGGCTCGATGCCACCACCGGAGCGGCAGATTCGTTCGACCCGAACGCGAGCAGTCCTGTCAGATCAATCGCGGTGCAGGCGGACGGCAAGATTTTAGCGGGCGGCCGTTTCACCAACATCGGCGGACAGACGCGCAATCGCATCGCCCGGCTCGATGCCACCACCGGAGCGGCAGATTCGTTCGACCCGAACGCGAACAGTGATGTCTTATCAATCGCGGTGCAGACAGATGGCAAGATTTTAGCGGGCGGCAATTTCACCAACATCGGCGGACAAACGCGCAATTTCATCGCCCGGCTGGATGCCACCACAGGAGCGGCAGATTCGTTCGACCCGAACGCGAACAGTCTTGTCTTATCCATCGCGGTGCAGGCGGATGGCAAGATTTTAGCGGGTGGTATTTTCACCTTCATTGGCGGACAGACGCGCAATTACATCGCCCGGCTGGATGCCACCACCGGAGCGGCAGATTCGTTCGACCCGAATGCGAATAATTGGGTCTTATCAATCGCGGTGCAGGCGGATGGCAAGATTTTAGCGGGCGGCAATTTCACCAACATCGGCGGGCAGACGCGCAATTTCATCGCCCGGTTGGATGCCACCACCGGAGCGGCAGATTCGTTCGACCCGAACGCGAACAATGTTGTCAATTCAATCGCGGTGCAGGCGGACGGCAAGATTTTAGCCGGCGGCTTTTTCAGCTTCATTGACGGACAGGCGCGCAATTTCATGGCCCGGCTGGAAACCGACGGCGGGCTCGACCAGACGCTCGATCTCAGCACCGTCGGTAGCCAAGTTCTCGCCACCGCCGTGCAGCCGGACGGCAAGATTATAATCGGCGGCTCCTTTAGCAGCGTCCTGGGCGTGACGCGCAACAACATCGCGCGTTTGAATACCGACGGCACGCTCGACACTGCCTTCAACCCGAACGCGAGCGATTTTGTCAATTCAATCGCGGTGCAGGCGGACGGCAAGATTTTAGCGGGCGGCTTTTTCGGCAACATCGGCGGACAGACGCGCAATTACATCGCCCGGCTCGATGCGACGACCGGCTTGGCAGATTCGTTCGACCCGAACGCGAACAGTTATGTCTATTCAATCGCGGTGCAGGCGGACGGCAACATTTTAGCGGGTGGCTTTTTCACCAGCATCGGCGGACAGCCGCGCAACCGCATCGCCCGGCTCGATGCCACCACCGGACTGGCAGATTCGTTCGACCCGAACGCGAACAATTATGTCGATTCAATCGCGGTGCAGGCGGACGGCAAGATTTTAGCGGGCGGCTTTTTTACCAGCATCGGCGGACAGACGCGCAATTACATCGCCCGGCTGGATACCACTGGAGCGGCAGATTCGTTCGACCCGAACGCGAACTATATTGTGCGTTCAATCGCGGTGCAGGCGGACGGCAAGATTTTAGCGGGCGGCTTTTTCGAAAGCATCGGCGGACAGACGCGCCAGTTCATCGCCCGGCTGGATACCACTGGAGCGGCAGATTCGTTCGACCCGAACGCGAACAATAGTGTCTTATCAATCGCGGTGCAGGCGGACGGCAAGATTTTAGCGGGTGGCGGTTTCACCAGCATCGGCGGACAGCCGCGCAACCGCATCGCCCGACTCGATGCCACGACCGGAGCGGCAGATTCGTTCAACCCGAACGCGAACGGTACTGTCAATGCAATCGCGGTGCAGGGGGACGGCAAGATTTTAGCAGGTGGCGCTTTCACCAGCATCGGCGGACAGCCGCGCAATCTTTTCGCTCGTTTGACTAACGACACCGCCGCGCTGCAAAACCTGGCTGTAACCCACACCGCCGTCACCTGGACACTCGGCGGCTCCAGCTCGCAATTCACGCGCGTTACCTTCGAGTATTCAGATGACAATGTGACCTACACTTCACTGGGCACCCCCACGACCACTGCTGGGGGCAAGTGGACCCTGACAGGTCAAAGCTTCCCAATCGGACAGAACTTCTACATCCGCGCTCGCGGTTATTATCGCAGCGGCACCTTAAACGGGTCAGAGAGCGTCACGGAATCAGTGCGCAATGCATTTCCAACGGTTCTGATAACTGTCCAAACAACTCCCGGCGGTCTCGCCTTCAGCGTCGATGGCAACCCTTACAGCGCCGCCCAAACATTTTCGTGGGCGTCGGGTTCGACTCATACCATAGCGACCACTTCGCCGCAGAGCGGTGCCCCAGGTGTTCGCTACTACTTCAGCAGCTGGAGTGACGCCGGGACTATCTCACATACCGTCACCCCAACCAAGAAGACGACCTACACGGCGAAATTCGGCACCCAATATTACCTGACCATGAACGCTGGGACAGGCGGCCATATAAGTCCCGGGAGCAGTTGGCATACTAGTGGCTCGACTTTCTCGATCAGTGCAACGCCATCCACCGGTTACAGTTTCACCACTTGGACTGGCAGCGGCTCGGGCTCCTACTCCGGAACGAATAATCCCGCTTCCATCACGATGAACGGGCCGATCACCGAGGCCGCTGCCTTTGCCCCGCCTCCAACAGTTCACGTGACTGTGCAAACGACTCCAGCCGGTCGTACGTTCAGCGTCGATGGCACCAGTTACAGCGCCACCCAGGTATTTGAGTGGGTGACGGGTTCGACTCATACCATTGCGACCACTACCCCGCAGGCCGGTGGCACAGGTGTTCGCTATGCCTGGACTCACTGGAGTGACGCCGGGGCCATCTCACATACTGTCGCCCCAACTAAGAACACGACCTACACGGCGACGTTCACCACCCAGTACTATCTGACGATGAGCGCCGGGACAGGCGGCCATGTAAGTCCCGGGAGCAACTGGAAAGGCGCTGGCTCGATTGTCTCCATCAGCGCAACGCCATCCACCGGTTACAGTTTCACCACTTGGACTGGCAGCGGCACAGGCTCCTACTCTGGGCCGGATAATCCGCGTTCCATCACCATGCTCGGGCCTATCACCGAGGCGGCTACCTTTACCCATAACTAATCCTCCCAGCTCTGCTCAGTACCATCACCCAACCCAACCCCCTTATGAAAATCTGTTCTTCAATCTTATTCACTGCGCTGCCGCGCTTTGTCTTCACTTCATTTCCGGGATGAATCGCTCCACGCGCTGGCTGCCTTGGCAGGCCGCTCTGCTCCTCTTGACGGGTGCGACGCTGCACGCCCAGACGATCGTCCCGGTCGCTGATTTCGTGCCGGTGGGTGGTCACACCTTCATCTTCGGACTGGTGAGCCCAGTCGCCTCCGGAAAAATTCTCTTGGTGACCGAGGACGTAGTGTATTCGGCGCCCGTTTATACCGGCAGTAGCCTCTCTTTCGCGAAGTTTATCGCTAACCTTGGCGGTGTTGTTAATGGTGTGGACCCTACATCTCTCGTGGCAGCCGACCCCCAGGATGCGACCAAACTTCTCTTTACAAACGTCCCCGACACCACCTTTGAGCCGACCTTGACCACACTCTCGATCGTCAACCCCTTCTCACCTGTGCCAACGGGGGTGTCAATCGATGACAGCGAGATGCCAGCCGGGCTCGCCCTCGATCCGGCCGGCCCAGTGTATGCGTTCACCAGCACGGGCGTGGCCAAGTACGCCGACACCTCGACCGGCACACGCTCCTTCACCATGGGTGCGAGCGGCTCCGGCACGGGTGAGTTGTCCATCCCGGGCGGGGCGCTGGCGGTCGGACCCGGCGGGGTTCTCTACGCACTCGACCCCGGCAACAACCGCGTTGTCGGCTTCGA
>QHOD01000346.1 GCA_003218615.1 Verrucomicrobiota bacterium | reverse complement strand
CTCTCTGAAGAAGACTTTGAATATCTCTTCTTTGTAACGATCGCTCTCCGGATGCTGTTCCCAGATAAGCGGGTCGGACGCGACGGCAAAAAGATCGTTCCAATCTTCCGGCCTGAGCGGGCGAAGCTCGATGAGCTCGCCTATTAAATTTGGTCGAAGATCAAACTCGTGCCTCGTCATAAGGAAAATACGATCATGTTAACCGCGAATGAACACGAATCATGAACCTATTGAGTGATGACGTATTTTGAGAATTGGCTTCCCCAGAATGTTACTGTCTCGGCATAGCGCAGTCCGGTTTTTTCCAGCACCCGCACCGAGGCGATGTTCTCTGGCATCACCAGGCCGATGATCCGTTTGAGGCCGAGCTTGGCGAACCCGAAACGCACACAGGCAAGCGCAGCTTCGGTCGCCAATCCCTGGCCCCAGTGAGTCCGCATTAGGCGGAATGCGACGTCGACCTCACCGAATTCTTCCAGATATTTCAACCCGGCAAACCCGATCTGTTCGCCGGTGCTTTTGAGAATGCAGGCGCCACGGCCAAAGCCGTATTTCCGGTAGTCGGCGATCGGATGATCGACCAATATCTGCCGGGCCTGTTCGACATTGAGCAACCCCTTATCGGGAACGAACCGTAACACTTCCGGATCGCTATTCAGCTTAAAGAACGCCTCCGCGTCCGCTTCGACATACTCCCGCAGGAATAATCGCTCGGTCTCGAGAATCACCTTCATTTAACGTTCCTTTTGAGCGCACTTTAATCACGAATTGACGCTCCTTCGCAAGTCTTCCTCCTTCGGTCGCCGCGGCGACCTGCGGCGCGACAAGCCGGCGCCGGCAAGCACGAATGAACACGAATTACCGCCGTAGCGGCGGCCGTGTCGGCTGCGCTTCTTCTTTAATCCCCTCGCCAGGCTAAACGAAAAAGTGGCAAAGGTACGAGCAGAATCCACAAGGCGAAAACGACGGAAGATTTTACTTCGGCGCCAAAGAATTGACGATTTTTTCAAATCGCGGATCGCCCCGCAGCGGACTCCAGAGCGGGTGAAATTTCAGGCGGGCGTAGCTGATGTAGCTGGGCATCATCACGAGTTTCTGTACCAACCCAATCGCGCGATCGCGGTCGCCGCTCCACGCGTACACCTGAGCGAGACCTTCCAGGACCAACGCGCCATCGTAAATATCTTTCGAGATCGGCATCAGATCGATCGCGTGTTGCGCTTCGCGGATGGCTAAATCCTTCTCGCCCAACGCTGAATCGCCTTTCGCGCGCGCGATCATCGCTTGGTACCAACTCTTCGGGAAATAAAAGCTAAGGTCGATGTCTTGAAAGTCTTGTCGAGGCGAGTCGGCCAGGGCGCGGTCCGCTTCGGCGTAGTTGCCGTCGAGCATTGCCATCAAGACGCGGGCCGGCGTTTGAGAGCCGGCAAATTCCATTTCTGGAGATTTTGCCAGAATATCACGGAGCGGTCCAGAGTCGCCGGTCCCGGAAAACACGCATGAGGCGCGCCGGAATCGGACAATTGGGACGTCCTCGCCGGCAGCAAGCACGTTGTCATAGACGTGGACCGCTTCAGGAAACCGGCGTTGGAGCACGTAGGTGTCAGCCAGAAGATTGTAAGCATTCGGATTTCGCGGATCGAGCGCGAAGGCGGCGGAGAAGTCGCGTTCGGCGTCGGAAAAATGGTTGCGGCGGCGATTGATGTAACCGGAGAGAATGAGGAACGGCGTGCTGTTCGGCAGACCTGGCCGCGCGATTGCGAGTTCTTCCAGGGCGCGGTCATAATCGCGCAGACACCGGAAGTAATAGTCGGCTTGGGCGAAGTGTGCTTCAGCTGAGTCGGGGCGCAGCTGCAGTGCCGCCTTGACTGCAGTGTCAGCGAGAGAAATGCGCTCCTGGCTTGGATCGAGATCAAAAAAGAAAAGCAGATCGTTCGCGCGCGCGACATAACAATAAGCCGAGACGAACTTTGGGTCGCGCTGGATCGCTTCCTCGAGCGACTTCAGCGCCTGAAGCAACGCCGCCCGCACGTCGGTAGCATTAAGATAGCTGTCGACGATCGCCTTGGCTTGAAGGTAAAGCTCGAACGCGTCCAAGTCTTGAGTCGGGCGCTCTTCGATTTCCGCTTTTTGCTGCGGCGAAAGCTTGGCCTTGAGTTGCGTGACGATCGATTGGGCCAGCTCACTCTGGATTGCGAACAAATCGGCCGCGGTGCGATCGTACGTTTCCGCCCAGACATGACTGTCGGTGCGGGCGTCGATCAATTCCGCATTGATGCGAAGGCGATCGCGGGCGCGCCGCACCGAACCTTCCACGATGTAAGCAACACCGAGCTGCTGGCCGATCTCGCGCATGTTGCGTTCGGCCCCGGTCTTGTATTGACGCACGCTGGTGTGGCTGATCACTTTCAAATCGGAGACCTTGGCTAAATTGGTCAGGATCTGGTCCTGAACGCCATCGGCAAAGTAGGCGTCGTTTTTGTCTTGGCTCAAGCTAGCGAACGGCAGGACGGCGATCGATTTCCTATCACCCGACGACGTTGTCCTGGTTCCGGCCGTGTAGCGACCGAGGAAGAACAATGCCAGCGAGACCGCGGCACCGACAACAACGATGTAAATCCAGGTGCGATTCGTCGGCCGTGCCGACTGCGGCATGGCGTCGGCCTCTTCGGCGCGCTTGACCCCTTCCGGTGTGATTTCAAATGCCCACGCGAAAATGAGCGAGATCGGAAAACCGATGATCATTAAGACAACGATCAGCCGGACGATCCAGTTCGGAACGTCGAACACCGGGAAGACCTGCGCGATTCCCTGAGAAAGCGCCCAACCCGCGACGATGTAAGCGACCGCGACCTTATAGACATTCCGTCGCTTGAGCTCGGCGAAGAAGTTGCCGGAGTTCATCAACTTCGTTTGCCACAGCGTCAGCAGAAGAGCAAGAGACTCCCGGGATCGCCTCTAGCTTGCGGGGT
>QHOD01000106.1 GCA_003218615.1 Verrucomicrobiota bacterium | reverse complement strand
CCTCGTCGCTATCCACGCAGACATCTACATGTTTATCCGGCGATGAGTTTTAAGGAGCCAGACGTTGCACCGGCACACTGCCCGCTCCCGAGCGCCCACGAAATCGATTCACAAATCGGCGCGGTCGCCCCGCCGATTTGCCAGCCTGCTGTCCTCGTTTCCGATGTTAGCAGGCGTCGTATCGGAAACGTCGCGGTCAATTAAGCCGCGAGAGCTAGACCTTCGTGATCTGCGTTTATTTGTTTTGGTCCGGTTTTTAACGAGGCCAACGAACCATCCTCGACATGCCGCCTGTGCTTCCAACGATGAGTCGAAGCCAGTACGCCCCCTTTTTGTGCTTGAACAAATACAGTCGATTGAGGTCTTATTCAAGCTGATTGGCCGTTTTCGTAATTTTTCGCCCTCTCGCGAGGTCTTAATAAAGCAATCCAAATGGCAATTGACATAACATCCCGATCTTTGGCTGGAATGCCGGACAAAACCGGTTCTCACAAGGAGATGCAGCGGCTGCCGCCGGCCGCGACGGAGAAGCGGCTTTCTCGATCTTTTCGACTGGCTCCGCGCTTAATGCGCCGAAATTTCAGCAGTCGCGCGCCCGAGCTTTCCGGAGGCAAAGCGATCATCCTCTCCGTTCCAAAAAGCGGGCGCACCTGGATCCGAACATTTCTTTGCGCGTACTTTTGTAAACTTCATGGCCGCGACTTCACGCTCGAGCCGGAACGTTATCGCGAACCAGGCATTCCTCGCTTCATTTTTTCTCACGATCTATTCGAGCACCGAACGAAAGGCGATCTTTGGGACAGAATCCGCGGCAAATACCTTGTCCCGAAAAAGGAGCTTCATCGGGCGAAGATCATTCTGCTCGTGCGGGATCCGCGCGATTGTTTCGTTTCTCTCTATGTGCAGATGACCCGGCGCGATCCAAGCGCTCCAGCGAGATTCAAGCAAGAAAGCGTGAGTGATCTCTTGCGTGACAAAAAATTCGGAATCCGGGCCATCGTCAGGACGATGAACGACTGGCTCGGTGAATTCTCGGGCCGCGAAAATTTCATGATTGTCCGGTATGAATCGCTGCGCGCCTCACCCGCCGAACATTTTAGAGAGCTGCTTGCCGGAATTGGGGAAACGGCCCCTAACATGTCGATCTTTCATGAAGCGCTCGATTTTTCGCGATTCGAGAACATGCAAAAATTGGAGGCAACTGGCGCTTTCGATTCGAAAATCCTGCAGCCGGGCGATGTGCGCGATCCGGAATCGTTCAAAGTGCGTCGCGGCAAGGTAGGCGGGTATCGAGAGTATCTTTCGGCCGAAGACCAGAAATATGCCGCTGAGGCGTTGAGCAAACTCGATTCTTGTTTCGGTTACTAGCTGGTCGGGAACAGCCGGACAGCTCCAAATATTCGCGGTCGAGCCAATCAGGCGCGAGCTACACTCGACGGCTCGATTAGGCGCGGGCCGTAGTTCGACATCGTTATTTTATTTGCCGCGCGATCAAATTCATACTTGCACAGTAGGATTTTCTTTGATTTCCTACTAACCAAGTAGACATGAACTTGTCCAAGCGCTGCGAATACGCACTGCGCGCTCTTATCGATATTGGCATCGCCTCCGAGCTCGGGCGGCCGAGATTGCAGGTGAGCGAACTGGCCGCAAAAGAGAAACTGCCGGTCAAGTTTCTCGAACAAATCCTCACCCAACTAAAAGCCGCTGGCTATGTGGAGAGCAAACGCGGAAAATTCGGCGGCTATTCGCTCGCCAAGAAAATGGACCGAATCAAATTCGGCCCAGTGATTCGCTTGATCGACGGCCCACTCGCGCCGATTCCGTGCGTGAGCCAAACATCCTATGTGCGCTGCACCTGCCCGGATGAGGTCCATTGCGGCTTACGGATGCTGATGCTCGATGTGCGCAACGCCATCGCAAAGATCCTCGATCGATACACGCTCGCCGAGATTGTTGAAATTACGTTGCGCAAGCTGCGCCGGGACAAGGTAACGCCCCTTTTTCTTCAACCATCAATGCGCCTGGCGTCAATTTTGCCGCCAGCGGTTAGCCCATTGGGTCGTGGTCGGCCGAAATTGAAGACTCAGGCAGGTATCTGGGAGACAGAGGAAATAAAAACTAAGAGGAATTGACCGAAGAAAATTAGTGAAACCTGAAAACCCGACGAAAAGGAGAAACCTAATGTGTATCAAAAAGTTCGTCTTACGGGCAGCGAGCGGGAGCGTGGTTGCAATTATTTCGTTCGCTGCGCAGCCGGCTGGCGCGCAGACAGCCTCGCAAGCCGAGAGGCTTGAGAAACTCGAACACGCGGTCGAGCAATTGCAAAAACGCAATGCTGAGCTGGAACAGGAAATCGGCAGCTTGAAGAAGCAGGCTGCGGTTGCCCCTGAGGGCAAAATGAAAAAAACCAAAGTCACTTACGATGGAAAAGCATACGTTGAAAAGGCCGTCGTCGAGACGGAAAAATTACCGGTTTATGTCCAACAGCGTGGACCGGAACTCAAGTTGGTGCTTGGCGGATACATTCAGGTCAACTTTGAAGATGGCGATGTCTCCGCGTTCGAAGGCCGCTTCGGTTTGACCGCGTTGAAAGATCGTTTCCGCCTGCGCCGGGCCCGCATCAATTTAACCGGGGATTTCGCGGAGAAGTTCGATTTCAAAGTCGAAGGCGACTTCGAGAATAGTGATGGCCTCTCCTCAAGCCGCACCGCTTTTGAGGCCACAGACATCTTCATCAACTGGCATCAATTCGCGGAAGCGAACATCAAGGTCGGCCAATGGAAAGCACCGTTTGGCTTGGAACAGATTACTCCAGACCCTTCCCTGATCATAATCGAACGCAGTTTGCCTACTGGGGCTCTCACGCCGGAGCGGCAGATCGGTGTGCAAGTCTGGGGCAAGCCGTTCACAAACGTCTGGCCCGAGCAAAAAGATTTGCTGACTTATTACGCCGGCATCTTCAACGGGAACGGACGCAACACCAGCATTAACGACAACAATAACTTCATGTATGTCGGCCGGCTGGAGCTGATGCCGTTCAAAGGCAAAATCTTCGGTCAGGATTCCAGTCTGAAGCTTGGCGGTGACGTGCTCAATAGCCGGGATGACAAGGGCACAAATATCTCGCAAACATTGAACCTGTTGGTCAACGCCGACGGTTCCCTCTCGCCGTTTGTCCTGCCGGGCGCGGATGAAAGAACGGCGTGGAGCGTGGACACCTGGTTCAACCTGGGCCCGTTCGATTTAATTGGTGAATACTTTCAAGAAAAAGTGAACGGTCGCACTGTGAATGGCATGCCTCCGGGGTTCGCCGACTTCACAACCAACGGGTACTATATAACGGCAGCTTACTTCCTGATCCCAAAGAAGCTTCAAGCCGCGGTCAGGTGGGAGGATTTAAATCCCGGGCAGATGGGCAACGATGGAATCCATTCCATCACCGGTGGGCTTAACTACTACATCCACGGCGACGATCTCAAACTGATGATCAATTATATTCACACCTGGTCGGATTTCCGCGAAGCCAATCCTCAGTTTGGTCAGGATCAGTTTGATGAAGTCATCGCGCGCGCTCAGCTGATGTTTTAGTTCAAAAAATTCTGAAGTGCGAATTTCTCCTAAATCGTCATCACCATCTCCTATTGAAAGCAAAACTATGAAGATTAAAACATTGATAGCGGTCATCGGAGCGCTCGCGCTTTTTTCGCGAGTGGCCGGCGCAGAACAGAAAACAGTGATTCGTTTCGGGCATTTCCCGAATATTACTCACGCGCAGGCTGTGATCGCACACGCGCTCTCGCGACAAGGCAAAGGCTGGTTTGAAGAGCGGCTCGGGCCGAATGTCGAAATTCAATGGTTCACCTACAATGCGGGGCCTTCAGCGATGGAAGCGATTTTTGCCGGATCACTCGATGTCACTTATGTGGGCCCGGGTCCCGCGCTCAACGCGCACTTCAAATCAAACGGCCAGGAAATCCGTGTGATCTCCGGTGCAGCCAACGCGGGTGCGGCCTTGGTTGTAAAAGCTGATTCGCCCATCAAGAATCCGGCCGATTTTCGCGGAAAAAAAATTGCCACGCCGCAACTCGGTAATACGCAAGACATTTCCTGCCGGGCGTGGCTGAAAGCGCACGGATTTAACGTCACGCTAACCGGCGGCGACGTGATGGTGATTCCAACGGCGAATCCAGACCAGCTCGCTCTTTTGCAAAAAGGTTCTGTTGACGCCGTGTGGACTGTCGAACCATGGGTGACCCGGCTCGAACGTGAAGCGAAAGCGCGGGTTTTCCTTGAAGACAAGGACACGATTACGACCTGGCTTGTTTCCAGTGTGAAATTCCTGCGTGATCGACACGATTTAGCGAAGAAAATCGCTGAGGCGAACGTGGAGCTGACAAAATGGATTCAGGAGCATGAATCGGAAGCGCAGAAGTTATTGATCGAAGAATTGAAAGCAGAAACTAGGGCTGACTTCCCGCCGGATGCGGTGGCGCAGGCGTGGAAACGAATCCATTTTACGAGCGAGATATCGCGCGAATTGATTGCCAAATCCGTTCAGGACGGGAAGGATGCCGGTTTTTTAAAAGGCTCGACCGACACCTCGAAGCTGATCGAAAGTCCGTAAATGCGTCGAGCTGTCCGCCGCCGTTCCTCTGCGACTGAGGAGCTCGAAGTCATCGCGCCTTCGAAGCTCGCGATCAACAACGTCTCGAAAAGTTTTCAGAGCGCTTCCGGCAAGGTGCTGGCGCTCGACCGCGTGAGCCTCAACGTAGCCGAAGCCGAATTCGTTTGTCTCGTCGGCGCGAGTGGCTGTGGAAAATCGACATTGCTTAACATTATTGCCGGCTTGGAAAAACCGGACAGCGGCGAGGTGCTGGCTGATGGTAAGCCGGTCACGGCGCCCGGACGCGAACGGCTCGTCATGTTTCAAGAGCCGGCACTTTTTCCCTGGCTCACTGTTTTTGGAAATGTCCTCTTCGGGCTCAACTTGAAGCCGAACCTGAGCAGAAAAGATCGACATGATGTCGCGAAATATTATCTCGAACTGGTCGGTCTGAGCCGGTTTGAACGCGCGAACATTCACGAGCTTTCCGGTGGAATGAAGCAGCGCGTCTCGCTCGCTCGTGCGCTTGCGCCGAATCCGCGCGTGCTTCTCATGGATGAGCCGTTCGCGGCTCTGGATGCGCTCACGCGCGAACAGCTCTACGGTGATATTCAGGAAATCTGGAAAGCACGCCGTAAAACCATTGTCTTTGTCACGCATAATGTTCGCGAAGGAGCCTGCCTGGGGGATCGTGTCTTGCTTTTTTCGCCACATCCGGGCCGCATTCAGGAAGAATTTGCGGTGGAACTACCCCGCCCGCGCGACATTAACAGTGTCGATCTTGCTGCTTACGCCACGCGAATCACGAAGGCTCTCAAGAGAATCGGCCAAGCTGAGGCCGTTGCTGCTGAATGAAACGACTTCTTCTGGCGGCTGGTTTTTTCGTTGTTCTCCTTCTGCTTTGGGACGCAGCGTTTCGCGCCAGAATTTGGTCGCCTGTCCTGTTGCCGTCGCCATGGCAGGTCGCGAGCTATTTGAAGAACGCGGCTGTGGACGGGACCCTCGCAGGAGCGACGCTGATCACCATGCGCCGCTTGCTCGCCGGTTACTTCATAGGGCTTGTCGTGGGACTTCCACTCGGACTCTTAACCGCGCGCTGGAAATTATTTCGCGATACGATTGGAACCATGGCGCTTGGCCTGCAAACGTTACCCAGTGTCTGCTGGGTGCCGCTCGCACTCTTATGGTTTGGCCAAACAGAGGCGGCAATGCTTTTCGTGGTGGTGATGGGAACGCTCTGGTCGGTCGTTATCGCCACCGAGACCGGCGTGCGCAATGTCCCGCCGATCTATCGGCGCGCCGCACTGACCATGGGATCCAAGCGGTTGCACATGTGGTTCAAAGTCATCCTGCCTGCCGCGCTTCCATTTATCGTCAGCGGAATGAAGCAAGGCTGGGCGTTTGCCTGGCGCTCAGGTCATCGCGATCATGTTCGTGATCGTTGTCATCGGTTTGCTGGCCGATAAAATTTTCTTCTCGCCGATTGAGAGGTTTCTCCACCGCCGTTGGGGCACGAGTCAGGCATGACATTTCGCGAAAAACGTGCGCCTGTCTCAACGCGGCGCGAGGTCCGCATCACTAACAAACTCGGTTTGCACGCGCGCCCGGCCGCCCAATTCGTAAAACGTGCAAGGAGTTTCCGATCGGAAATTTGGGTCGTGAAAGACGGAAAACAATATTCTGCCGCCAGCCTCATCGACATTCTTCGCGCGAATCTGGACTGTGGTGCTACAGCCACGCTGGAAGCACACGGCGTCGATGCAGAAGAAGCCCTCGAGCGATTAGAGAAGTTACTCGCCGAGTTCCACGAGACGGAAAATTCCTAGCGCAACGGCCGGGCAACCAGGATTCCGCTGTCCGAATGATAGCGATAAAGATACTTCGAAAGCTGCGCATCCACGATGACGTGGCCGTAATTCCCGGGCGATGACGCGTGCATGAAATGCAACACGCCGTCGCTCGTGCGCACCGCGAGACCGACGTGCGATGTCGAGTAAAGTCCCGATCTGTCGCGCCCGATGACGCCGATGATGTCGCCGCTGCGTAGTTTCGATTCAATTCCTGCGACTCGGCTTTTTGGAATTTCGTAGAGAGGCCGCGACGAAACATTCGCTTCCATGCGCGCAAGCGGACCGAGTAGCGAACGGTTCGCCGCGAGGTAACGGTAATGCCGCCAGCCCACGCTCATCTCGCGTGCGGAATGCGGGACGCTGCGTCCCCCGAGATCACGTGTCAGGTCTTCTACGAGACCCCGGCGATCATTGTCGTAAAGCCAGTCTTCCAAATAATGCAGACGCGAAAGGTATTCGCCGGTGCACTCGCCGCCGCGATATCGGTCCAACTCGATGTAATGTAACAGGCGCTCCGGAGACCAATTCGCTTCCGGTTCGTCCAGCATTCGTGCGAAACCGAGCGCGATCTCGAAAAACGTCCAGCAATCCATCCCCTGAAAATTCGCCGAAGGCGCCTCGATTCGATTGTCGATCTCGAGCGTAAAGTGTTTGTAGCGCGTTCCGACAAGAGCCTGTCCAACCGCTGCAGTCCGCTCACCGATCGGCAACGCCTGCCAGTTCCCGGCTTTAGCCTTTGAAACCAGCCGATTGAACTGGTCCTGCCCTTTAAACACCGCGCTGAACGGCAATCGCGATTCGGACGCGAAGGCGACCGACCAAATCAGAAAGACAGGAACGAAAATTTTCCAGATCCGCATAACGCGCACAACTCAACGCGGAATTCAGCTTCAATCAACTGCGTCTATGACGACAGGCATGTTCCCGCAGTCCGGCAAAAGGTTTTGCTTCGCTGGGGCCAGCTTATATGATTCCGCAAAAGTGCCGATTCGTTTTTCAAAGAAAAGCCGGCGAAATGTCGTTCGCCAGACGTCGCGGGATGGTGCGCCTACAAAACGTTCTACGCGTGTCCGGTTGCGTCCGCGAGCCGACTGGCACAAGCGCAATTTTCTCACCAGCGTCCTGATTCCTTCGCTTTTCGTCAAACGCTCTGGTGGCCAGACGCCTCCCCAGTTTCCCAAACTTCGTGAAGGCGAGATTTGCATCACCTGGATCGGCCACGCCTCGTTTCTTGTTCAGACTCATGACGTTAATATTTTGATCGACCCGAACTGGTCGAAGTGGCTCAAGGTGATCAAAAGACTGAAACGGCCGGGCTTCGAAATTCACCATTTACCGTCCATTGATTTGGTCCTCGTCACGCACGCTCACTTCGATCATCTCGATCGGCGCACTTTGCGGCGCGTAGCCGCGGATCAACCGATCGTGGTGCCAATGGGCGTGGGGAATTTGGTGCACAAGCTCGGGTTTCACATCGTGCACGAGCTCGATTACTGGCAGACGGTGGAGCTCGGGCCGCTCAAAATTTCACTCACCCCATGTCTTCACTGGGGTGCGCGATTTCTCGCAGATTTGCATCGCGATTTTGGCGGATTTGTCATCGCGGCGAACGGGCGCACGATTTTTCACTGCGGCGACAGTGCTTATTTTCCCGGCTTCCAGGAAATCGGCGACCGCTATAACATCGAGGTCGCGTTGCTGCCCATCGGCGCCTATGAAGCGCCAACTGGCCGCGAAGTTCACATGAATCCGGAAGAGGCCGTGAAGGCCTTCCTCGAACTTCGGGCCGAAACCTTGATTCCGATGCATTACGGAACATTTCGCCTCGGTTTTGAGCCGCTCCACGAGCCTCCGCAACGATTGCTCGCATCCGCCCGAGCTCACGGCATCGAGGACAAGATTCTCGTGATGACCGAGGGCAAACCAGTGGTTCTATAAGAAAATAATTTTCTAGCCATCGATGAACACGGATGAAACACAGATCAGCAGATCCCTTTTTCTGCGTCTGTGAAAATCCGTGTTGATCCGTGGCTAACTTTCTTCGGCGCATGCGGCGCTGGCTTAATCGTCGTCGGATTCTGCCTCCTTCTTCTCTGGCACGATCCGCTCGTTTTTTGGAATGACGATTACGAAGTATCGGT
>QHOD01000105.1 GCA_003218615.1 Verrucomicrobiota bacterium | reverse complement strand
TTTTATTTTCGTCGCAAGACGCACGACGTCCCAATTGGCGAGGCGAACGCAGCCGTATGACGGGGTGCCATGATCGATTTCAGCCGCTTCTTTTTACGTTGCAATTGAGAAAACGTGTGATAATTCCCTCGTTCACGAGAGGCCGATAATGCCTCGTCGCGATCAAGATCTTCAATAACCCACCATGTCCTCAATCAATCAATTCATTCGCTCCTTCTTTAAACTCCTCGCAGCAACTATCTCTGTTTTCCTTCCGGTCAGCGCGTTTACCGCTCCGCCTGCTGGCGTTCTGGATGATACGCATGCTGCTGTTCGAGCGGTTATGGCTGTCCAGGCACAGGTCACGTCCAACTTGATGCGCCAGCCGGAGATTCTCGGAACGGCGGTGGGCGTCGACGCGGCTGGCAGCCCAGTATTGACCGTTTATGTCGATCGAGAGGCAGCGAACGCCGGAGAAGTGATCCGCAACGTTCCGCGAGAATTTCGCGGCATAGGCGTACAGGTTCATCTGACGGACAAATTTCGAGCGATGAGAGGCAATCCGCATGGAACGAGCCACACCGCAAAGCAAACGCCGCCCATCCAGCTCGGAACGTCCGGCGGCTGGGCTTACGATCTCGCGAATGGGTACTGCTGCGGCGGGACCCTCGGTTCCTCGGTCTCGATCAGCGGTACGCAATACATTCTCAGCAACTACCACGTATTTGAATCTGACATTGTCTCGGGCGGAAACGGTCGAGTTGCACAGACAGGCGACCCCATCATTCAGCCGGGCTTGATTGACGTGAACTGCACGGCCAGCGGCGCGCAAACTGTGGGGACGCTTGTAAAGAAGAGTTCGCTCCCAAATAACAATGTCGATTGTTCAATCGCGAAAGTCGTTTCGGGAATGGTGCGAACAGATGGCGCTATTCTTGAGATCGGAACCATTTCGCATTTGACCACGCCTGCCGCAATCAATCAGGCGGTTAAGAAAAGCGGGCGTACTACTGGCTTAACGCATAGCTCGGTTTCCGGTCTCAACGCGACGATCAGCGTTACCTATGATAACGAGTGCGCCGGCGGGACAGCGTTCACAAAAACGTTCACCGGCCAGATCGTAATCGCGAACAGCGGCAGTAAGTTTCTGAACAGCGGCGATTCAGGGTCGCTGATGGTCGAAGACGTAGCGACGAATCCGCGCGCAGTGGGCCTACTCTTTGCCGGCAGCAGTACGAGCGCGATCGCGAATCCAATTAATCAAGTCCTCTCGTTCCTCGGCGCCACGATGGTGGGGAACTGACGCTGGCAGTAGAAACCAAACCTTACAGCATCCGCTTTGCTTGGAACGGATGTCGGTGAATCGTCGAGCAATGCGATTCTGTGGAAGACGCTGCCAGCTGTGTGGCGTGGGCTTGCTTTTTCTAGGAGTACTTTTTGCTTCAGTTTGCCAGCAGAATATGGCCCAAAGCAATTTACCATCTCCGAAACGAGACATTAACGACGTGCTGGCTGCCCACGATAAGGAGTTGCTTGCGATCCCAGACGTAGCCGGCGTCTATGTCGGGGTCCTCGAAGATGGCCGTACGGCTTGTCTGAAGGTCATGCTCGCCCGCAAAAATCCAGAAACCGAACGAAAAATTCCGCATTTGCTCGAAGGTTATCCGGTCGTTGTAGAAGTGACGGGAGAGATCCGGCCGCTGGGCCAATGAATACGAGCTATTACTAGACCAAAACGCGCCTTCACTGTTCCACCGGAAGGCGGAACAGAAAGGCGCGATTGGAGACAAACGAGATTAGATCTTAATCCTCGTCGAGGATCACGCGATCAACCATCATGTTGTCGCCTGTTCCCATATAGTGGACACGGACAGGAACGCCCACTTTGACTCTCGTTCTTACGGTATCTTCATCCAGAACCCTGCCGCTCCGAGTCACATAACTGACGGTTTTGCCGAAGCGATAGCGCCGCGGTCCGCTGCTCTCTCTGAGCACGATCGCACTCCCTGGAGTGTACTCCGTGATTGTCCCATTGCCTTCAGTCGTGGTCGTCGTTGTTGTGCTGGTCTCCGAGACCTGTCCCCAAGCGAACGGGGCCACAACTGCCAATGCCATGCTTAAGAGCATTTTTCTCATTTTTTCCCTTTCTTGTTGAGTTGCTTGGCAACAAGTCTCCTGTAATTCCGGTTCAATTTTGGCCGGCGAAGAGCTTGCCGCCATATTAGATTCGTATCTGCGATGGAGCGCGGATGTTTTAATCGATTTTTTGTGCGGCGCTTGAAGAGCTTTTTCGCTCTGCGAATCTTGATCCGACCAATTTGGATGAAATTCTCGTTTGGCAGCTCGGACGTTACTTAATCGGACCACCGAGAGGGCACCTGAATTCTGATCCGGTGAGTATGCCGATAGTTTTCGGAAGTTCATGCGGTGAGTGTTTTGCTATTATGTCATGTGATCTTTCAGAAGCCGTCATTAACAGGAGCAAAAATGCGGGGCTGCGAATTTCACACCAAGGCGTAAATTGCATGGCAGACTATAAACCAATCTCGCGTCGGCCGATCGCAGGAGCATTTCGCCGCACAGCCGAAGCCGCCACGCGATTGTGTGTGCACTGGGGGATTCATCCCGATGCGATCTCGTATTTCTCGATCTTAGCGGCGCTGGGCGGCGCGTTTTGCTTTTGGCGATCCCATGCTGCTCCGTGGCTGTTGATCATAGCGCCGATGTTTTGCTATCTCCGGCTTTGGTTCAACATGCTTGATGGAATGGTTGCGATTGCTGCCGACAAGGTCAGTGGCCGTGGAGAAATCGTAAACGATCTGCCAGATCGAATTTCAGACATTGTGATCTTTGTAGGTGTCGCCCACAGCGGTTGGATGAATCCGATCTTGGGTTACTGGGCGGCGATCTTTGCCGTGCTTACTGCTTATGTGGGAATTTCCGGTCAAGCCGTCGGCGTGCAACGCGAATTCAATGGATGGATGTCAAAGCCGTGGCGCATGGTCGCGCTTCATGTCGGAGCGTGGACAACGCTTGCATGCTGGTGGTGGAATGATCAGTCAATCAGGCTTCAGAGTCTCACAATTTTTGATTGGACCTGCATTGTCGTGATTGCCGGCTGCGTACAAACAATTGGAACTCGGTTGAAGCGGATCATGGCCGCGCTAGAACGAAGAACAAAATGATGTCACCGCAGATCGCGCTCCACGATCCCGTTTTTCGCGCCTACCTCTGGATCGTTCTTTTCTCACTCATCGCAGGCGGAGCATTGCTCGCTTTGCTCAAATGGGGATTTAAGAAAGAGACTAGCTCAATGTGGCGAACCTATTGCTCGTGGCTGATCATGGCGCCGCTGGCATTGCTGGTTGTTTTTGCAGGGCGCATTCCAACCATCATCGGTGTCACGTTGCTCGCGATTTTTGGTTTTAAGGAATTCGCACGCGCATCGGGCTTATATCGAGACTGGTGGATGACGGGCGCGGTTTACGCCGGGATTGTAACTGTGGGCGTCGCGTCGCTAATGCTGCAGCCGCACGGTGAAGAGCCAGGTTCTGGTTGGTACGGGTTTTTCGTCGCGACGCCGGTTTTTGCGATCGCCTTGATTCTGTTGATTCCAATTCTGCGCAATCGCGCGCGGGGTGAACTGCAGGGGGTGTCACTGGCTATTGTGGGCTTTGTTTACATTGGGTGGATGTTCGGGCACCTGGGTTTCCTTGCGAACACGAATAATGCTTACGGATTTATCTGCTATATTGTTTTCGCCACGGAATTGAATGACGTGGCCGCTTTTACGTTCGGCAGGTTATTCGGGCGCCATCCTCTCCGCAGTAAAATCAGTCCGAGTAAAACGTGGGAGGGCGCACTCGGCGCGCTGGGGGTGTCGATGCTGCTACCTTGGTTATTTCGCTTTTCGTTTCCGTTCTTTAGTGTGTGGCAGCTTGTCCTTACCGGCTTGATCGTTGGGATCGGAGGACAACTCGGCGATCTCTCCATCAGTGTTATCAAGCGCGACATCGGAACCAAAGACATGGCAGCGACCATTCCCGGCCACGGCGGCATATTGGACCGCATCGACAGCTTGATTTTTGTCGCGCCGATGTTCATGCACATGGCAGGCTATTATTATCCGCTGCGATGAAAAGGTGGCGCTACGATTCGGCGAACGATCTCGATCGGACTTTGGTGGAACGATTGCGCCGGTTTCCGCGCGAACCGGACATGCTCGTTTATGGATTGCGCTCGCTTGGAGCGCTGATCATTCGCGCATGGCTGCGCGCCTATCATCGCTTCGAAATTATCGGTCACGAAAATATCCGCACGAATCGCTCGCTGGTTATTGTCGCAAATCATTGCAGTCATCTCGATACGCTTTGCCTGCTCGCGGCATTGCCGCTGCGAAAACTGCATCGGGCATTTCCAGCCGCAGCGTCGGATTATTTCTTCCAAAGTATCCCGCGTCTCTGGATCGCCGCCGTGGTCGTCAACGCGCTGCCGTTCGCGCGCCAAATCCACGTGCGGCAAAGCCTCTCTCTTTGCGAGCAGCTGCTCGCCAATCCTGGGACGATTCTCGTCATTTTTCCGGAAGGAACAAGATCGACAACCGGCGAGACTCAGGAATTTAAATGCGGAATCGGTGCGCTTGTCGCGGGGCGCGATGTCGCGGTTGTTCCCTGTTTTATCGATGGATCTTTTCGGGCGTGGCCTAAAGGCCGGCGCCTGCCGCGCCCAAAACGGGTTCGATTGATCGTCGGAACGCCGCGTAACTATCGCTCGCGGAACACGGACAAGATCGACATCTCCGCAATCGCGGCGGAATTGCGTGAAGCAGTAAGCAAACTGCACCAAACAAATGAAAGCCACTGAGCGCACATTCGAGACGTGGGACGGCGTCGAGCTTTTCTATCGCGCGTGGATTCCCGCAAATGCGACGGATAAAGCGCTGCTGCTTTTTCATCGCGGCCACGAACATTCCGGAAGATGGCAGGATACAGTTGATTCGTTAGGCCTCGATGATGTGGCGGTGTTTGCGTGGGACGCGCGCGGCCACGGGCGCTCGCCGGGCGAGCGCGGTAGCGCAAACAATCTCACTGACGTCGTAAAAGATGTGCACGCCTTTGCGCGGCATATTTCCCAACAGCACGGGATCGCGCTCGGAAACATGATCGTGCTCGCGCACAGTCTTGCCGCGCTCAGCGTGGCGGCGTGGGTGCACGATTATGCCCCGCCTATTCGGGCGATGATCCTGGCGACGGCTGCGTTTCACGTAAGGCTCTACATTCCATTCGCCATTCCCGCGTTGCGATTGTTCCGCCCGCGCTTCGTAAAGAGTTACGTGAAATCGAAAATGTTGACGCATGATCCGATTGAGGCAGCGCGTTATGATTCCGATCCACTCATCTCTCGCCAAATCGCAGTGAATCTGCTTGTCGATGTTCACGACACGGCGCAACGTTTGCTCGCCGATGCCGGCGCCATTCACACGCCTGTTTTGATGATCGGCGCCGGGCGCGACTGGGTCGTTAGTCTAAACGCGCAACGCAAATTTTTTGATGGCGTCTCGTCCTCCGCGAAACGGATGTGCGTTTTTCGCGACGCATATCACGCCGTTTTTCACGAAATGAATCGCGGCGAAGTTGTGAAACAAGTGCGCGAGTTTGTGCGCGAACGTTTTGCGCAAACGCAGCTCGTTCCGTCGCTGCTCGAGGCCGATCGAAGCGGCCACACATCGCGCGAATATGAGCGCTTAAAAAACAACGGCAGTTTGAAATTCGCGATCGCTCGTGTGGGATTGAAAACCGCTGGTCGATTGAGCCGCGGCATCGAACTCGGCTGGCGCACCGGTTTCGATTCCGGCGTTTCGCTCGATTACATTTACCAAAACAAGGCGCGCGGCGCGATGGGCCTCGGCCGTATGATCGACAAATCGTATCTCAACAGCATCGGATGGCGCGGCATCCGGCAACGCAAAGCCAATCTCGAAAAAGCGCTGTGCGGTCTTATTCAAAAAGTGCATAACGAAGGTCGCCCGGTACAGATTCTCGATATCGCTGCTGGACCGGGGCGTTATGTTCTCGAAGCCATGCGAACACGCCCGGAAATTCCGGCGAGCGTAATGCTGCGCGATTACAAACAGGAAAATGTCGATGCGGCGCGGGCTTTGGCGCAGGAATTCGGGCTCGACAGCGTGGTGGCACAACGTGGCGATGCATTCGATCGCGCCGCACTCGCTGCGATTGAACCGCGCCCAACCATCGGAATCGTCTCCGGTCTTTACGAATTGTTTCCCTCAAACGAGCTGGTGTTGAATTCGTTGCGCGGATTGTCCGATGCACTCGAGCCGGGCGGTTATCTCATCTACACGAATCAACCCTGGCATCCTCAGATCGAATTTATCGCTCACGTGTTACGTAATCGGGAAGGTCAACCGTGGATCATGCGCCGTCGCACCACAGCAGAAATGGACCAACTGGTCCGCGCCTCCGGATT
>QHOD01000104.1 GCA_003218615.1 Verrucomicrobiota bacterium | reverse complement strand
CGTTTATTGAAACTTTGCAGATGGTTTTAAGTAGACCGGTCGCCGCGTTCACCGCGATGAAGCGCGAGGGCGGTCTCGGCGAGCCGCTTTTCTATGCCGTCATTGGCGGAACTTTGGGCATGGCGTTTGCCGTGATTTACAATTTTGTCCTCCGATCGCTTACCCCCTTCGGCGACAGGCACGGCGCCCTTGCACATCTTTTGGGGGGTCTCGGCTGGATTCTCCTCTTGATTCTGGCACCCCTCTTTGTCGTCATCGGAACGTTTATTGGCTCGGCGATTCTTCACGTCTGCTTGATGATCGTGGGCGGCGCGAAGCAGTCATTTGAGACTACTTTCCGAGTGATTTGCTTCGTAGAAGGATCGGTCAGCCCGCTGCTTGTGATTCCGTTTTGTGGCGGACTGATCGCTGGGATTTGGAAAATCGTCCTTTACTGCATTGGACTGGCGCGCGCCCATGAAACCGATACCGGTCGTGCCGTAATTGCAGTTTTATTGCCCCTGATCATTTGCTGTGGAGCGGTGCTGTTGATTGCAATGATGTTCGGCGCGTTGGGTGCATGGAGCGCGTCGCAGCACTAGAATGATCGATGCAAATCTCATGCCGCCATCGCCTCGCGCCGCATGAAATCGATCACGAGCTGCTTTGGCTGAGCGTTTCGCTCGGATCGCTCGGTGTCGCAGTGCTTTGGTTTGCGCTCGGTTTGCCATGGCCGCGTTGCGTATTTCACGAGCTCACTGGTTTGCCGTGCGTCACGTGCGGCATGACGCGATCGGCTATCCAATTTTTCCACGGAAATTTTCTTGCCGCGCTGCGCTGGAATCCTCTGATATTCGCGTTTTTGTGCGGAGTGACCGTGTTTGATCTTTACGCTTTCACCGTAATCGCAATTCGCGCGCCGCGTCTACGGATCACATTTCAAACGGAAGCAGGGAAGAACTCCACGCGACTGATCGTGATCGCCGCACTTGCACTAAACTGGGTTTATCTGCTGAGCCACTGGCGGGCGTTCTAAAGATTGTAGGGCGTTTCTGCGAAACGCCAAAATGTCGAACAAACCGCGACGGATCGAGGTCCCGTCATTGAAACTTTGTCATTGATTCGTCATTCGTCATTCGGATTTCGTCATTTAATCTATTGGTGTTTATTCGTGGTTAATGAGAATTCTGGTCACTGGCGGCGCTGGTTTCATCGGGTCGCACCTTGTCGAGAAGCTCCTCGCGGCTGGGCACGAAGTCGCCATCCTCGACGACTTCAATGATTTTTACGATCCGCAAATCAAGCACGGAAACATTGCCGCCGTAGCCAAAGACGTGACCATTCACCATGTCGATCTTCGGGACAGCGCGTCGGTACGGAACGTATTTCATCGCGAAAAATTTGAGACGATCGCACATCTGGCCGCCCGCGCCGGCGTGCGCCCTTCCATTCAGCAACCGCAACTTTATTACGATACAAATGTCAGCGGCACATTGCATCTTCTCGAGGCCGCGCGGATGACCGGCGTGGAACGATTCATCTTCGCGTCCAGCTCATCCGTTTACGGGGTCTCGAAAACAGTTCCCTTTTCAGAAGATCAACATCTTACTCAGACGCTTAGTCCATATGCCGCGACGAAAATCGCCGGCGAATTTCTTTGCTCGACCTACTCGCATCTGCACCAAATGCGTGCGGTCGCGTTGCGATATTTTACTGTTTACGGTCCGCGCCAGCGGCCAGATCTGGCGATCCATCGATTCACCCGGCGCATTTACGCCGGGCAACCGATCGAGCAATTCGGTGACGGCACGACGCGCCGCGATTACACTTATATCGAGGATGTGATTCAAGGCACAATGGCCGCGCTCAATTACGCCGGGCCGCTTTTCGATATTTTTAATCTCGGTGAGAGCGAAACCATTGAGCTACGGAATTTGATCGCCGCCATCGAAAATGCGCTCGGAAAAAAAGCAAAGATCAACCGTCTGCCGGAGCAGCCCGGCGATATGCCGCTGACCTGTGCGGACATATCGAAAGCGAGAAAATTGCTTGGCTACAATCCAACCGCGCGATTAAGCGACGGTCTGCCACGTTTCGTCGATTGGTTTCTGCGCGTCGCGAAATGAAGATGTCGATCTTGCAATTGCCGTTTGATCAACGGGCTTGTTTCATTGCCGGCCAGGCCAAATCCGGCACCACGCTTTTGGTGGCGTTGCTCGACAATCATCCGGAGCTGCTCGTGTTGCCGGAAGAAACCGCCTATTTCCCGACTGTCCTCACCAAATACGCGCCGCGGGGCCGGCGCGCGCAGTTCGATTACCTGACGAAACAGTCGCTTTCCAACGTGCTGTTCGGCGGGCCGTGCAAGTGGAGCAAACGAAATTACGCTGTTTTCCCGCGCGAGAAATTTCTGGAAACATTCGAGCGCGCGGCATTCGATCCAGCGAACGCCCAACAAGATTTGCTTGTCCTCATGGTCAAAGCGTACGCAGAAACGCTGGAGCGTCCGCTCGACACCGTCGGGCGCTGGGTGGAAAAAACGCCGGCCAATCGTAATCACATTCCCGCGATCCTGGCTCGCTTCCCGCGCGCGAAAATTCTCGTCACGATCCGCGATCCGCGTGCCATTCTTGCGGCGCAAATCGCGCTCGAGAAAACAAGAAAGACCGGAAGGTTTTCAACGTATTATGTGATCGCCCACTGGCGCGTAGCTGCCAGGCTCGCGCGACGCGTGCGCGATGGTGAAATTCCCGGGCTGGTCGTGCCTTACGAGCAACTGGTGTGTGATCCGGCCAGCATGATGGAAAAAGTCTGCGCCTATCTGCAGATCGACTTTGATCCAGATACAGTACTGACCCCCACAAAAGTCGGTCAGTTTTGGAGCGGCAACTCAGCGGCGCGGATCAACTTTTCCCAGATCAGTCCGGAACCGGCGACGCGCTGGCAGGGCGAACTTTCCGAAGACGAAATCGGCTGGGTGGAATGGCATTGCCGCGATCTTATGCCGGAATTTGGCTACGAGCCGAGGCTGAGCCGCCGCGAGTTGGGATATTTTATGAGGCCGATTCGTGGCGAACGTCCGAAGGAATACATCAAGTCGCGCGCCTATTCGCTGCGCGACGACTGGATTCGGAGGCAGGGGCGGTTCACGTGAACCGCCCGGGCCCCGCGTGTGGCAAATGCGCGAGGGGGCGATTGAGATCAATGGCCCCTACCTCCATCTCCACTTGCAATCGCGCTCACCACGAGCCATAATCCCCGCGAGATGTCGGAAATCTTCTTCGACCTTCCGAGCCTCCGCTTTCTACGACGATTCGGGTTTTTTGAAACTATGATGCGATCTTCTGCATCTTCACTGCTTCGTTGGTTGAGCGCGCCGGCTTACGGTTCGAGACAAGTTCATTTCCGGCTCGACGAGGCGGAGTTTCCGGCGGCGTTGCAGAGTGCGTGTAAATTGTTTGAACGAACCCTGGCTGATTCGCGCGCCGCGGACGGTGCATCCATTGATGCGCTCCGCCCATTTAACAATTGGGTCAAACTTAAGGATCATTATGAACTCTTATTCATCCGGGAAACGCCCGCGCCGTTCGCGCGGCGGGTCCCGCCGCAGGGGCCCCGAACGCTTTCGGGGTCGGCAGGGAGAAGCGAAAATTCAAAAAAAGACATTCTGGCAGCGGCTCGCTGCGTTTTTTGGAAACGGCAAGGGAGGGATCGAGAAGACAGCCGTGGCCGCGCGCAACGGTGCGCAACCTTCCCGACCGGCACGAAAACCTGAACGGGTCGAAGTCACCTCGCCGCGTCTTTACGTCGGCAACCTGTCCTTCGACGCCACCGAGAGCGATCTCTTCGAGTTGTTCAACGGTGTGGGGCACGTGCAAAACGCGGAGGTCGTGAGTTATCGGCATAACCAGCGCTCGAAGGGATTTGCCTTTGTGCAGATGCAAACTATCGAAGAAGCAAAACGCGCCGTCCAGGAATTGCACGACAAAGAATTCCTCGGCCGCAGGCTCGTGGTGAGTGGCGCAAAGTCCAGCGAACATCAGGTCCAAGGCTAACGAGCTTATACATTCAATCGGGAGACGTGATGCCTGAAGCACGCGCGTCTCCCGATTTGCTTTTAGCAATTTAACTTGATCCCGCGCACCTTCTTCATCGTTGGTCCAACCGCAGCCGGGAAATCCGAAATGGCGGCCGACGTCGCGCATGAAATCGGCGCGGAAATCGTTAGCGCGGATGCATTTCAAATTTATCGCGGGGTTAATCTTCTGACGGCAAAGCCCGACGCCGCAACACTCGCCAAAGCCCCGCATCATTTAATCGGCACAGTGCCGCTTCACGAAGAAATGAACGCGGAAAAGTTCCGCACTGCCGCCCTCCGCGCGATCGAAGAAATTCATTCACGTGAAAAAATGGCGCTCGTCGTTGGCGGAAGTGGACTTTACATCAAAGCCCTGACTCACGGATTGGCAGTCCTGCCACAAGTCGATCCGGAGCTGCGCGCGAAATTGAATGCGATGATGATAGATGAATTACGCTCGCAACTTATGCAGCTTGATCCCGAAACCGCGCGCAAGATTGATCCAAAAAATCGCCGTCGTCTCGTGCGCGCGCTGGAGATTTGTATCGCGACAGGGAAGCGAACCTCTGAGCAGCGCGGGCAATGGGCTGTAGCCGATTCGCCCAGCGGTGTCTTCGTGTTTCGCGACCGCGATGAGCTTTACACACGAGTTAACAACCGAGTGGAAGCCATGTTTGAAAATGGCGTGATCGAAGAAATCCGCGCCGCCAAAGCTATGAGTTCGACCGCGTCGAAGATGATTGGTTGGCGCGAAATTCATCAATTGCTCGCAGCCAAGATGTCGATCTTGCAATGCGTCGCCGCGATTCAGCAGGCGACTCGACGTTATGCCAAAAGACAGTTGACCTGGTTTCGGCGGCAAACTAATTTTGAACCGCTGAACTTATCGCTTCTCACTCACAACGAAGCTGTGAAATGGATTCTGCTACGGGCATGCCGCTCCTTCGCGCACAGGGATGATTGAGACGCGTCCGCAAAAAACTCAGGAGCGCGCGCTCTTGATTGGCCTGGAAAAGGAAGGTGTTTCGAAATGGGACTTGCAGGATTCGCTTGACGAATTGCGAGAGCTGGCGAATTCCGCCGGCGCGGAAGTGGTCGACACGGTCACTCAAAAATTGCGAAAACCCACCGCGCCCTACTATATCGGCCGAGGTAAAGCGGAATCGATCAAGAACTCGTGCCAGGATCGGCATGTTACTTCGGTCATTTTCGACGATGAACTCTCGCCTGCGCAGGGACGGAACCTCGAGAATTTGTTTGCGCGCAAAGTTCTCGATCGTACGCAATTGATCCTGGATATTTTCGCACAGCGCGCGCGCAGCCGTGAAGGCCGTTTGCAAATCGAGCTGGCTCAATTGCAATATCTTTTGCCGCGTCTCACCCGGATGTGGGATCACTTGTCGCGGCAGACCGGTGGAATCGGCACGCGTGGTCCGGGTGAAACGCAGTTGGAAGTCGATCGTCGGCGCGTTCAGGAACGGATCGCTCGACTCGAGCGGGAGCTGGAAGCGGTGCGCAAGACCCGCGCGATCCAGCGACAAGGTCGCAAGCGGCACCAATGGCCGGTCGCTGCCGTCGTTGGCTACACCAATGCAGGCAAATCGACTCTATTGAATCTGCTCACTGGGGCCGATGTCGTGACCCAAAACAAACTTTTCGCCACACTCGACCCGACGACGCGCAGTTTTGTTTTGCCTAACAAACAGCGGGTCTTGCTTACCGACACCGTCGGATTCCTGCGAAAACTTCCTCACACCTTGATCGAATCGTTCAAGGCGACTCTCGAAGAAGTGGGCGAAGCCGATCTCCTCATTCACATTGTCGATCTTAGCCATCCGCGTGTGGATGAGCAGATGGAAGCGGTCGATAGCGTGATTAAGGAGCTGGACGCGCACGGCAAGCAAACTCTGATCGTGTTCAACAAGATCGACAATCTGCCGAACCGCGAACTGGCCGAATCTTACGTGAAGCGCTTTCCCGGCAGCGTGGCGATTTCTGCGCGCACCGGCGAAGGCGTTAACAAACTCGTGCAAACGTTGGAAAATGCGCTCAGTTCATGGCGGTTGCGCTCACGGTTGCGCATTCCATCGAATGAATCGGCCTTGATCGCCGAGATCCATCGAGTCGGTCACGTACTGGAATTGCGTTACGAAGGGAACGACGCCCTGATCATCGCGCACGTCCCGCCCGAACTTGCGCAAAAACTCGAACGATTCGCCGCATAAGATCAATCGTCGGGCCGATGTCTCGTCATTCCGAGCGGAGCGAGGACCTCGCAATCGAAGTTTTGGATACACAAATTTTATTGCGTGATCGATCATCCGTTGTGAGATCCTTCACTTCGTTCAGGATGACAACGCAAAGAATGCTGGTAGCGCGAAGCCTATGACGGCGCGCGAGCGGGCAAAACGGCTAATTAAAACCTGGCCGCAAGTTTATCCCAACGCGCACTGCGAGTTGGATTTTCGGAACCCGCTCCAGTTGCTGGTAGCGACAATTCTCTCGGCGCAATCCACCGACAAGCGGGTTAATATGGTCACGCCTGCGCTGTTCAAGAAATATCGCACCGCGAAGGATTATGCGGACGCGCCGCAGGCCGAGTTGGAGAACGCGATCAAATCCACAGGCTTTTATCGCAACAAAGCGAAAAGCATCCGCGGCGCGATGCGCGCCATCGTCGAGAAGCATGGTGGCAAAGTCCCGGCGACGATGGAGGAGTTATACGCCTTGCCCGGCGTTGGGCGTAAGACGGCGAATGTAGTGCTCGGCAACGCCTTCCATAAGAACGAAGGCATCGTGGTGGACACGCACGTGATCCGGCTATCGCAGCGGCTCGGCCTGACAAAACACAAGGATCCGGTGAAGATCGAGCTCGACTTGATGAAACTGGTGCCACGCGAGCATTGGACAGACTGGAGTCACTGGCTCATCTGGCATGGCCGCCGTCGCTGTTTTGCGCGAAAGCCGGACTGTGGTCAGTGTGAAGTCTTAGGGTTATGCCCAACCGGCAAAATTTTTCTGCGAACGGGGCAGGCCAAGCAATCAGATTCGGAGACCGATTGAAGCGGTCTAAAAATGCCGTACCCGAAGTGGACATAAATCGTCCCGATGAATCCAGTCGCGCTGCACCTCAATCTGGATGACGCGTGGCCGAATGCGCCGTTGGGCCTGCCTGTTGCCGACGCTCGCGAGTGGGACCCGCAATTGCGCTTCTCTGCGCCGCCGCGTTTGGTCGCCGAGTTTTACCGCGAACACGAAATAGATCTCGCGTCGCCTTTTCTGCTTTACGGCTCGGGCGACTTTCATTATTTAACGGCGCTCCGGCTGCGCCGATTTACCGAACCGATCGTTCTTTTGTCATTCGATAACCATCCCGATTGGGATGTGCGCCCGCCGAAATGGGGCTGCGGCGGCTGGGTGAATCGCGCGTTAGAGCTGCCCCACGTGAAGCACGTCGCAGTCTGGGGTTGCGGAAATTTTGAATGCTGGTGGCCCCACCAGATTTTCGGCAACCGTCGCGCCGAGCGCGCAGGCATTCTGGAAGTGCATCCCTGGGCAGACGACCGGCCGGTGCAAGATCGACAACGTCGGGGCGCCATTTTCCGCGACAACTGGCGGGAGCACTTTGAGCGCTTCTTAACAACGCTCGGTATCCCGACCGTTTACGTGACGATTGATCTCGACTGTCTTCGTCCTGAAGAGGCGGTGACGAACTGGGAGAGTGGTCGATTCACGACTGTCGATCTTCAGTGGGCTTTGGAAAAATTGCGCGAGTCTTGTCGGATTATCGGTGGCGACATTTGCGGCGCCTATTCATTGCCGCGTTACGCGCGTTGCAAACAGCGCTTTGCCGCGGAATTCGATCACCCAAAAGTTCAGTTGCCAGCTGCCGACAGGATTCGCGGAATTAACTCGGCCACCCTGGCAAAACTTTGGCCGGCGCTAGCTCAGTGAAACCAGCACGATCCCGGCGGTAATCAACAGCGCGCCGATCGTTAGTCGCAAGTTCAGTTTTTCCTTCAACATCATTGCTGCCATGAGCGTGATGATCATCACGCTCAAACCTTGAAACGGATAGAGATAACTCAGATCGAATCGTTGCAGCAGGCCGAGCGTCAGGAAAAACGAAATCGTCATTAAAGCGATCCCAATGGAGATAAGCGAAATGAACCGTGAATTGTGCAAACCGCTTTTGGCCGAGAATTCCATGGCTTTTTTGAGGACAAGCTGAGCCACGACAAAACTCAGCAGGGAGACAACGATGAAGAAGAAGGCGAGGAAACTCATAGACGCTCTTCTATTTGTGCCACCGGCTTGGCAACCAACGCCAGACCGATCACAACCAGCGCGATGCCGCACCATCGAAGAGTTGAGATAAATTCGCCCAAAAAAATCCAGCAGCCGAGCGGCACCAGGACGTCGACCACGCGAGAGAGGGGATAAGCGATGGTGATAGGAATATATCGAAGCACGTAGAGCCAGCTGATGAAGCTGGCGATGATGAGAAGAATCGCCCACCACACCAGCGGCGAAGTCAGGCCGTTGATTCCGGTCCAGGAAAATGCGCTGTCAGGCTCGGCAACATCTGTCGCGCCGCGTTTCAAAAGGAATTCGGAGACGAATACGCACAGCACGCTCAACGTCAGTTGCAGCCACGGGTTGCCGAAACCGGACGGTCGATTTTGCATCCGGCTTTTTAACCCACCGTCATGTCGTAGCAACCGAATTCGAAGTTCAAAGCTGATCAGCGTTTGGAAATTTGCGCAAGATCGCGTCATGCCGCGTTGGTCCGAGGTATTTGATGACGCGGCGAAATAGCGGATTTAAAAGCGCGTTCGTATGCATGACATACAAATCAAGCGGCACGAGCTCGCAATCGAGGTGCAACTTGGGCTCATAGTTTAGCGGATTGCTGTAGTAAAATTTCAATTCTTGTCGGAGCGACCACGAGATAATGTCGCGCAGCGTGTAGAAATAGAGGTGCAGATCGAGCGCGACGCTGTAATCCAGCCCGATGCATTCATCGTAGATGGCATCGTCGCACACCAGGCAAAAACTGAACGCGACAATTTTGCCGCTCTGCCGCCAGATAAAGAAGCGCGCCCGTTCCGACATCCGCTGTCCAATCGCGCGAAAATAATCTTTGGTCAGAGTCTCAAACTTAAACGGCGAACGCTCATGCACGGCGAGGTAGAGCGGATAGACCTCGTCAATCCAGGGCGCGATGTCGTTCACGACCTCCATGTCGATCTTCGGCGCGCGTTCGGCTTTGCGGAATTTCCGGCGCAGGTCTTTCCGGGTTGCCTTGCTCAGTGTGCGAAAATATTCGTCCCAATTGCGATAATGCAGGGGGAGTCGTGTCATCGGCATGCTCGGGATGCGCGCATGGCCGTTGGTGTGCAGAGTTTCGAGCGCCGGGCGATATTTCGCTGGGAAATCTTTTAAAACAACAAGGGAAGCTCTGTTTTGCCGGGCATAAGCCCCGAGGCAAGTGTGCAACGCTCTAGCCACCCACACTTCATCTTTTTCGTCGCAAGCGCCCAGGTCGCCAGTGCCGGCCGCGCAGCCGACCATCAAGACACGCATAGTCAGGAAGCGCGGTAATATTTTTCGGACAAGATCGACAATCGACCGAATTTTACCCGGCACAGCCTCGACAAGATTTTGCCGAACAAAAAACACCGGCTGTATTGCTCGCACCTCGCCCGAATCATCCTCGAGCACGAGGTAATGATGTTCGAAACCGCCCTCCAACGTCTCATCAACGATTTCGTAGTAACGATGGTCTTTGCATTTGTTCCGAAACGCGCGCTCCCATGCGTCGCAATCCTGCAGCTCAGCGCGCGTAACGGTCTTCGCCACGCCCTGCGGGAGCGAAATGGTGTTTGCATGCTGCATTGGAAAAAGGATACCGGATCGTCGGATTTTTCCGCATTTAAAAGCGGAATCCTTGCATAAGGCAAGAGTTCGCGAGTACGAACCGCAGTCGTGGGTGCGCGGGTCGCCTACGCTCCCCGAATCGGGGGAATATCACTTACGTTTTATGACTCGGGCTGTTTGCCTTTTCTTCCGCCGCTACGCTTTCCACTTTGAGAACCCCGCTGCGGATGTGGAGATCGCGTTGGGGAAAGGCGATCTCGATTCCCGCTTCGCGGAATTTTTGTTCGATGGCAAAATTGAGATCGCTGCGATAACGGCTTGGGCGGGCGCTCATCTCACTACTCCAGACCACGAGCTCGAAATCGATCGAGTTGTCGCCGAATTTATTGAGAAAAACACTCGGGGCCGGATCCTTTAAGGTGTTCGGATTTTCACGTCCGGCGGCGAGCAAAGCCTCGCGCACCTTGGCGATATCGCTGCCATAGGCGACCCCGACAGGGATGCGAAAT
>QHOD01000103.1 GCA_003218615.1 Verrucomicrobiota bacterium | reverse complement strand
AATCGATGAATTTCGTGTTTGGCACAATCATACTGATGTTGTCGTTGGTGCGAATCACTGTACTGCGGGCGCGAATCTGCTGCACTTGACCGGTGATCCCCGCTACTTCAACCCGATCTCCGATTGTGATTGGTCTTTCGGCCAAGATCACCAGCCCGCTGATGAAATTGCTCGCGATGTTTTGCAGGCCGAACCCGACACCCACGCCGACCGCGCCTGCAAAGACAGCCAGCGCGCCGAGATGAATGCCGGTATTTTCCAGAACAATCAAAACGCCAACTACCAGCACGACGTTGCTGACGATTTGGGCGATGGCGTACTGGAGCGCACGATCGAGTCCGCTGTGAACGAGAAACCGATTAAAAAGAAAGCGTTTCGTTCTGGAGGAGATCCAAAAAACC
>QHOD01000344.1:1546-2841 GCA_003218615.1 Verrucomicrobiota bacterium | reverse complement strand
AAAAGGCAGTGCAGTACTTCAAACGCCGTTGAGTTTACATCACGGATGGTAATTATTGCCGGTAATTAGTCTCGGCGTGATCTATCGTCGCTAAATTCGCGTGACAAGCGGTCGATTTTGTCGCCTTGATTAGGTGCCGGACAAGACCCGGCACTATATTTTTGGGAGGCAAATGAATCTCCGATTGCTGCTTGAATACGCGCTTTGTCTGGCTCTTTTTGCGACCGCAGGATGCCGGCCGAAACCAAAAAGCGAAATTGTCGGCGAACCCCCTGTTAATCAGCCGCTCGCATCGCCGGTCCCGAGCCCGGTTCATGAGTCGAGTTTATCGCCGTCAGTTGCTAAAGCACCGGAAAAAAAACCTGAGCAGACTCCATCTCTCGATTTGTCGAGACTGGAACGCAGCGTCCGTCCCTCGGTGATTTGGGTCACCGTTTTTGATCGATCGGGAAAGTTGCTGCGGACGCAGACTGGCTTTTTCATTTCAGGCGATGGCAGATTTGTTACCACCGCGGAGGCGATCGGAGACGGGATCAATGCTGTTGCGAAAACGGCTGATGGCGGAATTCATAACGTGAGCGGGATTCTCGCGGTTTCGACACCGCTCAATCTTGCAATCCTCCAAGCCGATGTGAAGCGTGCTTCGTCTCTGACAGTGAACAAGAACGCTAATCTCCGGGCCGGCACACCAGCTGGAGTAATCGGAAGCGGGTTGGCTGGAAATGAGGGAGCGCCGCGCCAGGCAACCATCTCGACTTTGGAACCCGATCGTTTGGGAATCGCGGCAGCCATTTCATCCAATTCAATCGGATCGCCCGTTGTCGACGCAAATGGGCAACTTGTTGGTGTCATCGTTTCGGCTGGTGAAAAAGCTACCGTTCGGCCTGCGAGCACGTTGGATTCATTGCTATCGCAAATTGCGTCCGATGCCAAAGCTCGATGGCCACAGACCGCAGAAGCCACTCCCAGCCCGCGCCCAACGCCAACGCCAAAACCACACCTGGTTTATGCGCCCGCGCCGGCTTTTCCTCGCGAGGCGTTTTCTCGTCGTCCTGGTGCCTTTGGATCGGGCCGATTTCGCTTGAATTTCGACTCGAAAGGAAATGTAACGAATGTCCAGATGATTCAATCGACGGGAAACCAGCTCTTGGATGAAGCTGCAATCAACACGCTTCGGCAATGGAAATCTGCCCCCGGCCAGGAATGGGTCGCAACGGTGCCAGTCACGTTTCAAACCAGGTAAAAGCCGAAAGCGCCGCTCTCGGTTTTCGAATAAAATCCGGATGGGCGGCTGC
>QHOD01000344.1:0-1528 GCA_003218615.1 Verrucomicrobiota bacterium | reverse complement strand
GGGCAAGATACGGGCGCGCCTGCGCATCGTGCGACGTGTCGCGCGACAATCAATCACGAGACTTCTCGCCGAGTATCGAGGTTTCGTGATCCGGCGCGCTGCTCTCGTCATTGGTAGTCAAATCGATCCTGCTTCAATCGCAAACCCGCACATTCGCGCACACGCGCTGGAAGGTCAGTTATTTCGCACCACACTTGATGACGCCCTGCGCGCGCACCGAATTCACACGGTCATTCTTATCGAGCGCGATGCCTACTCCAAAGCGTCGGCTCATCTAAAGAAAGCGAGCAGTGACCTGCGACGTGTGACGCAAAATCTTGGTCGATCGGGTGAAGGACCATGGCGTGCCGAACAGAAACTCGCCGCTCTTGCTGCGTGGATTGCATTGAGCCGATGAAGTCGATCTCTTTCTTGTTCCGGCATTATTGTTAGCGTCGTGTTAGAGATTCGATCAGCCACAAGCGAGGATCGCGACGCGGTCTGGAATATTTTTCATGCGATTGTCGCCGCTGGAGATACATATGCATTTGACCCTAAAATGTCGCGCGATGAGGCGCTGGCTTATTGGTTTCGGGCCGATACGCATACTTACGTTGCAGAAAGGGATGGCTGCGTTGTCGGCACGTATATTTTAAAAGCGAATCAACCCGGTCTTGGTTCTCACGTCGCGAACGCTGCATTCATGGTCGCATCGGATGCGCAGGGCTCGGGAGTGGGGCGAAGAATGGCCGAGCATTGTCTAGGCGAGGCGCGGCACCTAGGTTTTCGTGCGATGCAATTCAATTTTGTCGTTTCTACGAACACGCCTGCGATCCACCTTTGGGAGCAGCTCGGTTTCAAGGTCGTCGGTACTTTGCCAGGCGCGTTTCGCCATCCTAAACGAGGATATGTCGATGTTTACGTCATGTTTCATTCGCTGATTTAGGCGGCAAACCGTAGGAACAGCGCGCTGCGCTGCGTCCCTACCATTCTTGCATTGCAAAAGAGCGGCTAACTGTTGAATCTGACATGGCAATGCAAACAGTGATTCAAGTCATCACGAGCGGGCGTGGATCGTTGCGCGAAAAAATCATGACCGATCCTCAGCTACGGAAGTTTGATTTGATTCCCACCGAACACCAGCGTCCGGGTCGTCCACATGGCTGGGCGAAAATTCACAGCGAAACCGCGCATGGCGCGATTAATCTCGAATGGCACGGGCGAACCGGGGTTCTCACTTGCCGCGTTGTGACGAAGCTCGGGCACAAACCGCATTCGATCATCGGCGATTTCATCGATTATTTACTGGCCCGCCACCAGAGCCGCATTCTCGCCATTCACATTATGCGGCGGTGAATTTTTAGTCGCGCAAAGCCTGCCCGACCCACGCAAACTCGACACGAACCAGAATTTTCCGCTAGGCAATTAGCCGACGAGGTTCCCGGGTTTAATCCCGATCGGAAGGTGTAAGCGAGCGCAAATATTGCGCGTCGAAGGCGCGCAGAGCGGCCTGGACGCTGTCGCCAAAGCCAGCGATACCCTCTTCGAT
>QHOD01000345.1 GCA_003218615.1 Verrucomicrobiota bacterium | reverse complement strand
CGATCGAGCGCGGCGTAATCGGGTTTGCGTGGTCGCAAATAAAATTCGTCGATAATAATGTGGACGAGCGCGGCGGCAGGCACGGCCAGAAAAACTCCGAGCAATCCAAACATCGCCGCCGTCGCGAGCGTAAAGAACAAGATGTTGACCGGGTGCAATTGCATCTCTTTGCCAAGCACGCCTGGGACAAGAACATTCAGCTCGATTTGGTAAACCAATACGATTACGGCAAGAGCCAGCCAGAATTTTGTGGCGCCCATGCTCAGGGCGACCAACAGAATCGGAATGGAAACGAGAAATGCGCCAATGGTCGGAAGAAACTCGCCAAGAAACGCGAACACGCCAAAAATAAGTGCCGGCTGCACGCCGATCAGCCAAAGCAACGAGCCTATGGAGACGCCGGTGATTACGCCATTGATGGCGACTCCGCGCGCCCACGCAGTCATCTGTCGCATCAGTCGCGCGAGTGTGCGATGGGCTTGCTCGCGATAACGATCAGGGACGAGCGCGAGATAGGCAGTGACGAGCGGCCGGGGACTGGCTAGTACAAAAACGAGCAGGAGCACGGCGAAAACGATGCTGGCTACACCGCCGACCAAACCAATTGTCGATCTTAGCAAAATGCTCCCGACTGTTCCGGCGGCGGCGCCGGCTTTTCCCGCGATCTCGTCAGTGCGCGGCAGCGCTTCGCGAACTGCTGGATAATTTAAGGTAAGCGATTCGATGCGGGTGCGAATGCCCTGCCAGACTCCCGGTGCACTACGCATCAGTTCCTGGGTTTGCCTGGCCAGTGGCGGAATGGCAAAGAGCACGATGGTTCCCATGACAGCGATTAACGCAAGCACCAGAAGGATCACGCTTACGAAGCGCGGAACGTGATACTTGTGCAGCCAGACGACGATCGGATTAAGGACCATGGCGAGGAGAAAAACGAGCGCGAAGATCAAAATCACAGGTTGAAGCGAGCGCAGAATCAACCCGACGACGATCAGCAAAAAGACGAGCCAGACGATGCGCCAGGCGCCGTGATAACTCAGCGGCCCATGTTGATTTTCGTGATCGGGTTGTTTCATAACACGCGATGGTCTCCGGAAGGGTCAGGCGATGTCGATCTTCGCGCCGGCGGCTCGGAATGACAAGAAAGCATGATCGCGCATGTCTGGGAATGGTTGCGCGCGCGGCGCTTCAACAGGACTTTGCCGGTCATGAAAGCACTCGTGACTCTCGCTTTTTTCCTTGCCGCTACAGCTTTCGCGCAAACCTCCCAGAAACATCCGTTCACATTCGAAGACATGATGGCGCTCAAACGCGTCGGCGCGCCCGTGCCTTCGCCGGATGGCAAATGGGTGGTCTTCGACTGCGTCGATGTCGATCTCGAAGCAAACACGAAGACTTCGCATTTGTGGATTGTGCCGGCGAGCGGTGGTGATTCACGACGGTTGAATCCAACGCCGAATCACGAAGAGCGGCCACGGTTTTCGCCCGACGGCAAACGGCTCATCTGGACGTCGAAAGCGACTG
>QHOD01000102.1 GCA_003218615.1 Verrucomicrobiota bacterium | reverse complement strand
AAATTGAATCCCTGATCAACCGATCCAACGCGAAATTGATCGCGCGCCGAAGATCGACAACGAGCCTGGAAAAATTGTTTCTCGACGCGACCACCGAGCGGCCCAAGTCATGAGCAACGAAACGGCTGCTGCTGCGCGATATCGCGCTTTTTCTTTCGCGCGCGTTCTTGCCATCACGCTCAATACGTTGACCGAACTGACGCGCCTGAAAGTTTTTTACGTCCTGCTGGTCTTCGCCCTGCTTTTGATCGGCAGCTCTATCTTCATGGCGCAGTTCACTTTTCAACAGGAATTTCAAATCCTGAAAGACATTTCGCTCGGCGCGATGTCGATCTTTACCTCGTTGCTGGCAATCGTCGCCACGGCGCGGCTCATTCCCCAGGACATTGAGGACCGCACCGTTTACACGATTCTTGCCAAACCGGTGCCCCGCTTCGAATATGTGCTCGGAAAAATTGCCGGCGTTCTCCTGCTTCTCGCGATCAGCACCCTGGTGATGAGCGCGGCGTTTTTTCTGGTGCTGTATGCGCGGGAGCAGACGGTGTTGCACATCACAATGCGGCAGATGTCGATGGCGCCGCGCGAGCAGGTCGATGACGCTTTGCGGGCGATCCGCTCGTCCGCAATCAACATCGACATCTTCCCGGGCATCGTCATCATTTACCTGAAAGCGTGTTTGCTCGCGGCGCTTACACTTTTTGTCTCCACGTTCGCCACCACAAATATTTTCACCATCGTGGTGATGGCTTTTGTTTATTTCATTGGCCATTTGCAAGCGACTGCGCGTGAGTACTGGCTGCAGGAACATGGCAGCGGACTGCTGACACGGATCTTCCTCGCAGTTGTCGCGCTTTTATTTCCCGATCTGCAGGCGTTCAACCTGGTGGATGACATCGTCGCCGGCACGGCCATTTCATTGGGACTTTTCTTAAAGACCGGTGTGCTCGGAATTTTCTATACGACAATCTACACGCTACTGGCAGCGTTCGTGTTTTACGGGAAAGAATTATGATCCGCGCGCTTCTTGTGTTCGTAATTCTGACGGCGCTGGGGGCGCTCAAATTGCCAATCGAGCGCGACTTAGCCGCAGTCCATCGACAGGAACATTTCCGCGGTGTCGCGTTTAATCTCGATCTGCGCGAAAAACTTGGCCAGCTCGGATTCATCGCTGCGCTGAGCGGATTTCGATCGATCGTAGCCGATGCACTTTTCATTCAGGCGCACGTAGCCTGGGAACGGACAGAATGGGGTCGTCTGCTGCTGTTGTTCCGGCAGATCACGACGCTGCAACCGCGCGCGATTTTGTTTTGGGACATGGCGGCGTGGCACATGGCCTGGAACGCAAGCGTCGCCGCGCTGAACGATAAAACCCAGCCGCGTCTCGCGCTGCGGGTAAAAGCGCAGCGCGAATATTTTGCACTGGGCAAAGACTTTCTTGAACGCGGGATAAAAAATAATCCCGATCGTCCTCAGCTCTATGAAGCGCTGGCCCGCCTTTACAAGGAGAAATACAAAAATCACGAGCGCGCTTCCGAATTCTTCGCCAAGGCAGCTGCCCTGCTGGGAGCGCCAAGCTACGAGAGACGTTTCTCCGCCTATGAGCTTTCCTACTGTGAAGGGCGCGAGCGCGAAGCATACGATCGCCTGCGCCGGCTTTACGATAAAGGTGAGAAGGAACGGCTGCCGACCTTGATTACGCGTCTGAAATTCCTCGAAAACAAACTTGGAATCCCGCAGGATCAGCGAATTCCCGATACAGACCCGTTGAAGCGTTAAATCGTTACATCGTTACATGGTCAAATCGTTGAAACGTTTCCGTTGTAACATTGTAGCCCTTTAACATTCTGACCGCCACCGCAATGCGTTTCGCAATTTTCAGTGATATCCACGCCAATCTCGAGGCGCTGGAAGCGGTTTTAGCCGACGCACACGCACGCAAGTGCACTCACTTTGTTTGTCTGGGAGACGTTGTCGGTTACAACGCCAATCCGCATGAATGCGTAAAACGGATTCGCGCCCTGGATTGCCCCATCGTGAAAGGCAATCATGACGAACAGGCGTCGCTTGTCGAATCGTCCACCGGCTTCAACGAATTAGCCGAGCGCGCCATCAAGTGGACACGCGACAACTTGACGGAGAAGGACAAAGCGTGGTTGCGCGACTTGCCATTACAGAAACAGGTGCGGGATTTTACCATCGTCCACGCAACTCTCGATATGCCGGCGCGATGGGGCTACGTTTTTAACAATCTCGATGCTGCCGCCAGCTTCACCTACCAGCGCACGACCGTTTGCTTTTTCGGCCATACTCACGTGCCCACGGTTTTTACTCGCGAGGAGGGCGTCAGACGAGAGCAGCTGGAATACGTGCACATCGAGCCGGCCAAGAAGTATTTCATCAATACGGGCAGTGTCGGACAACCACGCGACGGGAATTGGCGCGCCGCCTACTGCGTTTACCATATCGAAAACAATCTCGTCGAACAGGTGCGGGTCCAATACGATCTGGCCGCTGCGCAAAAGAAGATTATCAAAGCTGGTTTACCGCCGCTGCTGGCGGAGCGCCTTGCCATTGGAAAATGAGACTACTGACCGTTGTGACACAGCCTTCTGCCTGCCGCGCTAGCGGTTCGCCGAAGGTGGGACGCCTGGATCCCTGAAGCCTGAAACCCGAAACCTGAACGCTAAATCGATCTTGATCATCAAGCCGAGTTCGCTCGGCGACATCGTCCACACGCTTCCGGCGGTCTCGTTGGTTCGCGATGCGCATCCGCACGCCGAGATCACGTGGGTGATTAACTCTGAATTCGTGCCGCTGCTGCGCGGCAATTCTGATATAGACCACGTCTACGTTTTTCCGCGAAGTGAATTTAGCGGCCTCGGCGCGCCAAGGAGCTTGTTCCCGTGGTTGAAGAAGACCCGCAGGCTGCAGCCCTCTCTTGCGTTGGATTTTCAGGGCCTCTTGCGCAGTGCGTTGATCGCGAAAATTAGCCGCGCGGAGACGATTTATGGAATGAGCGATGCCCGGGAAGGTTCGCGTTGGTTTTATGATCGCGTCGCCAAAGTCGATCGCCGGGCACACGCGATCGAGCGTTATATCAAGCTGGCTCAATGCGCTGGCGCGACTGTAGGCGCATCGCTTCGTTGCCCCATTCCGACCGGAGATCGGCCGCCGCGTTTCGACGAATATCCGCCCTTTATCCTCCTTCATCCCTTTGCGCGCGGCTCTGGCAAATCGCTCTCGAACGTGGTCATCGAGGAACTTTGCCGCGCGTTTGCGCCCACGCGCGTCGTGGCCGTCGGCCAATCTCGGCGGAAGATCGACGCGCCGCCAAACTGCGTTGATCTGATTAACCGCACCTCACTATTGCAATTGATCTGGCTCATTCGTGTCGCACACTTCGTCATCAGCGTGGACAGCGGCCCCATGCACGTTGCGGCGGCGCTCACCGACCGCGTAGTCTCGATTCACACCTGGACTGATCCGCGCCGCGTCGGTCCATACAATCCCAACGCCTGGGTTTGGAAAAACGGTCAACTCTGCCGCGTCAACAGACTTGGCATCACGAAGATCCGTAGAGGCGGCCGTCGCTTCCGGTGCAACGATGTCGGAGTGCTGGTCGATCTGATTCGGCCACTTGTCCCAGTCGATTCGATGCTTGTCTAGGTCGCAGCTGCAAACTCTCGGCGCTGCTCTGCCTGCTTCACGTAATTCACCAGCGCGTGAAACGCCAGCTTCAGCGACCGTTCGACGCGCATGCATCCAACGCCCACGAGACCACCGGGCTGCTCGTATCCGGCATCACGATTTGCAAGCCCGTCGTCAGACCACTGGGAAGCTGGACGGGCACCGTCAGCGCAGGCAGGCCGGCGAGGCTGACTGGTGTGACGAGCTCCAGCAAGCGGGCGCGGTTTTCCGCCGTGCATTCAGCTCTGGTTAACGCCGGCATCGGGGTCGCTGGCAGCACAAGAAAGTCGTAGACACGGAAGAACTCGACCCACCACCGGCGCACGGCGGCTGCACCGGCGTGCGCTGCATCGATCTGTTGTGGTGTCCAGTGCTTCGCGCGTATGAGCCGTTGCCAGACGACCGAATCGTAACGATCGCGGAACCGCTCCGCCCAGCCAGCGTGTACCGTCCATACCTCGAGACTCGCAAGGACGTTGTAGTTTTCCGCAGCGGATGCCATCACTGCCAACCAGGCGTCATGCGTGGCGTGATCAACCGGTGAAGCAAAAATCATGGCGGCCGTGCGGCATGCGGCCGCTACGTCTGATTCCAGCCCGGGCGGTTCCAGATAAACGCCGCGCGGCGTCTGCGCGCTAGCTTGAAGATTGAGCAGCGCCCCAGCGGCGGTGCGCAGATCGGCCGCAGTGGCGGTGAACCAGCCCGCAGTATCGTAGCTCGGTGCCAGCGGGAACGCATCGGCGATCCACGGATCGTGCGGCGTCAATCGCAGCCCGAAAAGTCCACAAAACGCTGCGGGCACGCGGATCGAACCCGCCGTGTCGGTCCCGATCGCGAATGGCGCGACGCCCGCGGCTACCACTGCCGCAGAGCCGCTACTCGACCCTCCGGAAGTGCGACCGGCAAAGCGCGGATGTTCGCAGTCGCCGTAGTGCGGATTTTCGCCGGTCAGCCCGTAAGCAAACTCGTGGAGATGCGTTTTGCCGGCGAGCACAACGCCGGCCGCGCGTAGCGCCGTCACCAGCGCGCTGTTGGTCGCGGGCGCGGGTCGCACTTCGGGCAGAAAGGTTGATCCCGCCAGCGTCGGCTCCCCCGCCACGTCGAACAAGTCTTTGAGGAAATACGGCACACCGGCCAGAGGCGTGTCAGAGGGCGCCGCGGCGAACCGGGCTTCGAGTTCGGCTGCGGAGGGCAGACGCACGATCGCCGCCCGCCGCTGCGCCTCCGGCAGAGCCTGCGCCCGCCGCAGCAGTTCGCGCGCCGCCTCGTCCGGAGCAAGTTGCTGCCATTCGGCAAATGTCATGATCGCCGGTCAAGACGACGCAATGCGCCCTGCGCTTTTACCGCAGGTTTGCATGCGTTGCTTCAAAACAAATTCAGCAAGCGGTAAATCGCGCGGATAAGTGATTTTGAAATTAAAATCGTCGTTTACGACGAGAACGACATTTCGGCCGAGCTGCTGCGCTGCGGAAACTTCATCGGTCACTGAAATATTCTCTGCGTAAACCATGCGGTAAGCTTCTTTGATCAGCGCACGCTCGAACATCTGCGGGGTTTGCATTGCATAAAGATGTTGTCGATCCACCGAACCGGTAACCGTAAGATCGACATCGGCGCGTTTCAGCGTATCGCTAATTGGCTCGACCAGGGTGGCGGCACCATGTATCCGGCATTGCTCGAAGACGCGTTCGATCTGTTCCGCGGTGATCAGCGGGCGCGCCGCATCATGCACAGCGACATATTTCGCGTCGGCACTAAGACGATCCAAACCAGCGCGCACGGAATCCTGACGATGTTCGCCACCAGCAATAATCGAGCGGACTTTTTTGAAATTTTCATCGCGGACGATCTTTTTGATTTCACCATGTCGATCTTTGCGAGCCACAACGATGATTTCATTAACGGAAGTGGCGCACTCGAACGCCAAAATCGTATGCGCGATCGTCGGTTTCCCGGCAATTGTCACAAACAATTTGTCAAAACCCGTGCGCCGGCTACTGCCGGCGGCGACGATGATGCCGGTTAGCATATTCACGGCGTTACATCGTGAATCGTTAAATCGCTACATCGATTCACGAATCACAAGGCGAGTTGTTTCTGCACTTCTGCGCTCAGCGTCCTGCTATCCGCGCGACCGGCCGCTTTCGCCTGCACCGCTTTCATCACGGCACCCATCTGTGCTTTCGATGTCGCGCCGGTTTCGGCAATTGTTTCGCGCACAATCCTTGCAAGCTCGTCGCCGCTCATCGCTTGCGGCAGATAACCATTTAAGATCGACAATTCCTCTTTCTCCTTTTTCACCAATTCAACGCGACCGCCTTTTTCGAAACTCTCGATTGAATCCTGGCGTTGCCTGGCTTGCTTGCGAATGACCTGCGCGGCTTCTGCTTCACTCAGCTCGGCTTCCGCGCCTGACTTGGCGATTGCCGCATATTTCAATGCCGATTTGAGCATACGCAGGACGCCCAGTCTGGTCGCGTCCCTGGCACGCATCGCCTCTTTCAAATCCGAGTCTACGCGTTCGAGCAATGTCATGCGCGAAAAGTAGGATGACTAAGTACAATTGTCGATGCCCTGCAGCCGTCTTCAAGGTTTCGGCTTGTCGGCGGCGGAGCGGTTTCAGCTATCGCCTAACGAGCGGCGACCTGCCGCGCGTCCGCCATATTGTGCTTTGACGCAGCAATCTCTTCGAATCGGGTCGACGGAACTTCGAGCCAACCTGCCTCGTCAAAGAACCACGAGCGACGATCCAGTTTAACAAAGAGCGCATCCCCAGAGGAAAAGCTGTCGACAGGAATCGCGAGCTCGCCTGCGAAAGCGCTCCCGCGATACCGCGCCACGGCAATGCGTTCGAGCGTGGTGCAATCGAGCATTTCAACGCGCGAAGGGCGCGCCGGCACTCGCATCCTCGCGCAACGCAACGCGCCTGCTTCGTCGTGTCCCAAAACGAAAAGCGCCGATTCCGCCGGGCGTACCGCTTTCGCGGAAAGCCGGAGCTCGACGTGGAGCCAGTCCGATTCTCTCGAGATGGAA
>QHOD01000101.1 GCA_003218615.1 Verrucomicrobiota bacterium | reverse complement strand
GGATCGAAGGAATTCTGATTCGCCCCTACCCTCTGGTTGCGCACCAGGACCGAATGTTCGCCCTAGGCGGGACAACACGCGGCGCGACGGAAGGCCACGGACTGTCGTATCCTGACTTTGTCGATTTGGAAAAGAACTCAACGCTTTTCGAATCGTTCATCGTCGATCGGATCACGGGCACGACATTGAGCGTGGGCGATCGGGCGGAACGCTGGGTAGGCGGATTGGTTTCGGCGAATTACTTGGACGCGCTTGGCGTGAAACCGATTCTCGGCCGCGGCTTCAGGC
>QHOD01000100.1 GCA_003218615.1 Verrucomicrobiota bacterium | reverse complement strand
AAGCCGAACTGAATTCGATTGCCCAACATTTGGAGAATGATTATCCGGAGACAAACCGTGGGGAGGGCTTTGAGCTCTTCCCGTTGTGGAAAACGCCATTCAACGCCGTCGGAAATCTGTCGCCCACGCTGGCGATCACAACTGGGGTCGCGTTTTTCGTTCTTCTAATCGCCTGCGCGAACGTGAGCAATCTGCTCCTCGCGCGCTCACTCATTCGCCGTCATGAAATGGCTATGCGTCTCGCACTCGGTGCCGGGCGCCGGCGTTTGATCAAACAACTTTTCACTGAAGGCCTCCTTCTTTCTCTAATTGCAGCCGCCGGTGGAATCATGGTCGCCTACTGGTGCCGCAACGCTCTGGTGCTGATAGCTCCGTCCCGCACTCCAGGCATCACAATTGATTATCCCGGACAGCTCGACTGGCGTGTTCTGGCTCTGAGCGTAGCGGTTTGCATCGGATCGACAATGCTGTTCGCGTTGATACCTGCGATTCAAGCGAGCCATGTCGATCTTTCCGGCGCGCTGAAAAGCGAAGGTGCCAGTGTCGTCGGCGGCAGCGGCAGATCGCGACTGCGCTCGGCGCTTGTCTTCGTTCAAGTGGCGCTGAGTTTTGTGCTCATTGCCGGAACTGGATTACTGCTCCGAAGCCTGGCACAAATGCAAAATTCCGATCCGGGATTTTCGACACGAAACGTCGTCGTGTCGGTGGCAGATCTTTTTTCTGCCGGCTACAAACCCGATCGGGCCAAAATTTTTTACGAACAATTGCTCGAGCGGATCCGGGCACTGCCCGGCGTTCAATCGGCAGCATTGGCGCGGGTCAGGCCTTTCAGCTATTCGGTTTACTCGTCAGCACCGCTGGCGATCGAAGGTTATCAGCCGCCGCGCAATGAGCAGATTGCGGCGGATTACAATCAAGTTAGCGAAGGATACTTCGCCACGATCGGAATTCCAATCGTGGCCGGCCGCGAATTCACGCACAACGATGACGAGAACGCACCACCGGTCGCGATCGTCAATGAAACAATGGCGGCAAAATATTGGCCGGGAAAAGACGCGGTTGGTCAGCGCCTCAAGGTGAAAGACAAATGGATGGAGATCGTCGGCGTGGCAAAAAATGCGAACTACCGGACCAAGCTCGAGCAGCCGACGCCATTCTTTTATGTGCCGGTTCGCCAGAACTTTTTCGTCCAAAACGGCTTCCTCATTCGGACGGACCAGAGCGCGGCCGCGATGATGAACCCGCTCGCTCGCGAAATCCATGCATTCGATCCGAATCTCGCGCCGCTGGACGCAATCAGTTTGCAGGAGCAAGTCGATGGCATGAGTTACACGCAACGCCTGGCGGCAGCGTTGCTGGCGATTTTTGGTGGAATGGCGCTCTTCCTCGCTGCAATCGGGCTCTATGGAGTCATGTCCTACTCCGTCTCCCAAAGCACGCGTGAGCTTGGCGTGCGCATGGCGCTCGGCGCTCGCGCCAGCGATGTCTTACGACTGGTGATTTCACGCGGCCTGCGATTAACGACGGCGGGAATTGTTATCGGAGCCGTTGCGGCGCTCATGCTGACTCGCTTGATGAGCAATCTTCTTTACAAAGTCAGCCCGCGCGATCCGGTCGCATTCGGGTCCGCTCTCATTGTGCTAACGGCGGTCGCTTTGATCGCCTGTTTTCTGCCCGCCCGGCGCGCCACGCGGATTGATCCTGTTCAAGCGTTGCGTAATTAGTTGCCATATCTTGCTGACTATTTCGTCGCCATCATAAGCCGCTTATGATGCATGAATGACGCTGCCAGCGGTCGTGAAGGCAGGCAACCGATTCGCGTAAATCCGTGAAAAGAAAACGGCGGCGCGCTCGCCGATCTTGCGGTCGGTAATTTCATCGAGTGCCCGGCAAAACGCTGTTGATAATGCGCAACGATGCTTCGACTTTGCATGCTCTTGCTCTGATCCAAATAATGAATCGATTTTCACAATTTTGTGCGTTCGCCGCAACGCTCGCGGCCTTGAGCGGCTGCGGCACCGTGAGCGACCTGGTCACCTCGAACCTGCCGGAGAGGCATTCCGGCCGGCCATCGATTGTCGTGAGCTTGCGAGAGCAGGAAGCCTATCTCTACCGAGGAAACAACAGAACCGCGTCCTCCCGCATATCCAGCGGTCGAGAAGGATATCGCACTCCGATTGGTCGCTTTCAGGTCATCCGGAAAGACGAAGATCATCGCTCCAGCGTCTATGGCGATTACGTCGATGCGTCTGGAAGAATTGTGAAGGCCAACGTTGATAGCAGGCGTGACAGCCGACCGCCGCATTCGCACTTTGTCGGCGCCCCGATGCCTTACTTTCTCGAATTCTCGCCGGGCTACGGATTGCACCAGGGTTACCTGCCCGGCGTGCCCGCATCACACGGATGCATCAGGATGCCCTATTGGAAAGCGCGCCAGTTTTATAACGCCGCCCGGGTCGGGACACCGGTGGTGGTAAAACTTTAGGAAAGTCGAATTGAATTGTCTTCGCGTCGCTGGCTCTCGAAGGGGTTGAGAGTTGAGGATTGGTTGTTGAGAGTTACAATCACATCATTATGAGCGACACCTATGTTCCACTGATCAGTTCCGGCGTTGCCGGTCAACTTGGCGTTGTCCATCTCCCGCGCCTGTGGCAGAAAGTCTCTCTCGAGGCGACGGGTAAACTTGCTGACGGCTATCCGGCGGTCGGCAAAGGTTTCGATGCGATGACCCTTGCCGCGCTCGGACTCGAAGAGCAAGCGGTGAGAGATTACATCAAAACCAACAAGCCGACGTATCCGCAATTTGAAGCGTGGGTGAAGAAAAACGCCAAATCACTGACGCGAGACGCAATCGAGAAGCACAACGCTGCCGTGCGCGGTTACAATCACGATGACGATACGCGCAAGGGTATTCTGGGCGCATGCGGCATCGCCGATAACGCTTCTGCCCCGAAAGATGCGGTGAACCTGAATAATCTTGACGACTGGTACGAATTCCATCAGGCCGTGTTGAGGTAGGAAAGTTGATGGTTGAGAGCTGATTGTTGATGGTCGGGTCTCAGTGGCATAACACGCGAGGGCGCCCGCACACAGGCGGGCAGGCAGTGTGCTGGCCAGATTGACGCAGGTATGCGTTGCGTGCGAGCATTCGAACATGCCGCTGAGTCAAACAATCGCAACACGCACATTTCGCAAGACGGCGGACACTTTTGCGGCAGGAGCGAAAACGCTCGAACAAAAGTATTTTGTTTCACCAGAGGTTTTTGCGGAGGAACAGGAGAAGATTTTTTCGAAGCAATGGGTCTTGGTTGGGCACCAAGGCGAACTTGCTAAAGCTGGCGATTATTTGGTCGCGGAGGTCGCGCGCGAATCTTTGGTCATCGTTCGTGATAAAGGCGGAGAAGTGCATGGCTTTTACAACGTATGCCGTCACCGTGGCACCCGACTTCGCGAAGACAGAAACGGACGTTTGTCCGCGATTCAGTGTCCGTATCACGCATGGACGTACGGGTTGGACGGGCGTCTCCTCGGTGCGCCGCACATGGACGACGTTCCGGGGTTCGACAAGGCAGATTATTCACTGCACGCGGTGAACCTCGCGTTGTGGGAAGGATTCATTTTTGTTAATCTGGGAGACTCCCCTACTCCGCTGGAGGAATGGTTTGCGCCGTTGGCCGGAAAATTTTCTCACTGGAATTTGGCGAAGCTGCGGTCGGCGAAACGGATCGAGTACGACGTGCGGGCCAATTGGAAGTTGATGTTCGAAAATTATTCGGAGTGCTATCACTGCCCGGGCGTCCATCCAATGTTATCGAAAGTTTCGCCCTACGATTCGGCGGAGAACGATCTCGCCAAAGGGCCATTCCTCGGCGGGTTCATGTCGATCAACAAAGGCAGGAGCCTGACCATGAGCGGGGATGCATGTGCGTTCCCAGTGAAAGAAGAAGAGGAAGAGGGAGAGGAAGAGAAACAGCGGGTGTTTTATTATTCGATTTTCCCGAACATGCTCCTGAGCATGCACCCGGAATACGTGATGGTGCATCAGCTCTGGCCGCAGTCGCCGGAACGGACCCTCATTTTGTGTGATTGGTTTTTTCATCCGGAGGCATTTGATCGCGCGGATTTTAACCCGGATGATGCGATCGAGTTTTGGGACATGACGAACAGGCAGGACTGGCACGTGTGTGAATTGAGCCAGCAGGGCATCGTGTCGCGAGTGTATGAGCCAGGGCCGTATAGTTCTCGCGAAAGTATTCCGGCGGCGTGGGACCGGGAGTATTTACGTTACATGCGGTGACTCCAGAGATCAGAAGTCGGAGATCGGGGTTCAGAGGAAAACGCCGAACATCCAACATCCAATGCGGAGATCAGTGAGGCAGCAGATTTCTACTCTCACTCTTGCTCCCGCTCGTGATCGACTTTTCAACGAAAGTTCGCGACGCCGAGCACGGCATCGCCAGTACGCAATGCGCGTGTGCTCCCCAGACATCGCGCATTGACGCGCGTCCGCGCCGCGCGCAGCATTGCCACATGCCGCCGCTTACCTATGCCAGTTATCTCGATTTGGAGAAGCTGCTCACGCTGCAGAAGCCGCGCTCAACCCCGGCCGAGCACGACGAGATGCTGTTCATCATCATCCATCAGACGTACGAGCTGTGGTTCAAGGAGTTGCTCCATGAGTTTGAGAAGATAAAGAGAGATTTCTCCGCGGGCGATTTGTTCGGCGCAATTCATACGTTCAAACGCGTTCGAACGATCATGAAGGTCCTCGTTGCGCAGATAGACATTCTGGAGACGATGACGCCGTCGTCGTTCTCGAGTTTCCGCGACCGACTCGAGACGGCATCCGGATTCCAGTCGATCCAGTTTCGGGAAATTGAGTTCGTGCTCGGATACAAGCGCGAATCGACGCTGCGGTACGTTCGGCCAGATTTTCCGGGTTATGAGCGGCTGCAACAACTGTTGGGCGAACGAACGGTGGTCGATCACTTTTACGATTTCCTCGCGACGCGCGGCGGCCGGATTCCCGCTGATCTGAAGAATCGCGACCTCACCCAGACGAACGAGCCCAATGAGCAAGTGCAGAAGGAAATACTGCGGCTTTACAAGAGCGCACCGGAATGCTCGATCCTTTTCGAATTGATGACGGACTTCGACGAGGGGTTGCAAGAGTGGCGGTACCGGCACATCAAATTGGTTGAGCGAACCATTGGGGCAAAGAAGGGCACGGGTGGATCGCCGGGCGTGCCGTTTCTAAAGGAATCGCTGTTCAAGCCGATCTTTCACGATCTTTGGGCGATCAGACATGAGATGTGACGCTGCGAGGCCGCGAAATCCGAAATCCAAAAACAATCAGAGACCAAGGAATTCGCGTGCGGTTCCGTAAAGTAATTGCGCTTTGTCTTCCGGAGAGAGTTCCTTCATCGAATCGATGAGTTGGCCAGGGTGCGCTTCGCCCAGCGGAAACGGATAATCCGATCCAAACGCGATCCGCTGTGCGCCAAATAGTTTGAGCAGCAATCTCAGCGAGTCGGGATCATGAGTAAGCGAGTCGACATAAAACCGCGCCGGAGTCTTGCCGTGAGCGAGAAAACTTCGCGGGTTTGTCTTGTTGTCTGTGGCGACGAGGTCAGGGCGCACATGAAACGCATGCTCAATGCGGCCGATGGTGGATGGGAACGCTCCGCCTCCGTGCGCGAACGCGACGCGGAGTTTTGGGAAACGCTCGAATACGCCGCCAAAAATCATCGAGCAGATCGCCAGCGAGGTCTCGGCCGGCATGCCAACGAGCCAAGGCAGCCAGTATTTCGGCATGCGCTCCCTGCCAATCATGTCCCACGGATGAACAAAAATAGCCGCGTCCAGTTGCTCCGCTGTTTTCCAGACGATATCGAGTGATCGATGGTCGAGGTTCCGGCAATCCGGTCCGTGGCAATACTCGTTCGCGTCCACGTGGGTCCCGATCTCGGCACCACGCAAGCCCAGTTCACCCACACAGCGCTCCAACTCGCGCGCCGCAAGATCGACATCTTGCAACGGGATTGTGCCGAGTCCCGCAAATTGCGTTGGGTACTCGCGAACGACTTCGGCGATATGATCGTTTAACAAACGTGAAAGATCGAGCGTGTCAGCCGGCTTCGCCCAATAGCTGAACATCACCGGCACGGTGGAGAGCACCTGGGTGGAAACGCCAGAGCGCTCCATTTCTTCGATACGCCGCCTCGGGTCCCACACATTGTCAGTGATCTCGCGAAAGACGCGGTCGCCGATCATCATCCGCGCACAACACGGCCTGTAGTGATCTAGCCTGACGAATCCGCTGTAGCCGTACTTCGCGTCGAGGTCTGGCCACTCGCGCGGTAAAATGTGCGTGTGCAGGTCGATTTTCACGATCACTATGGTAGGGACGCCGTGCCGCGGCGTCCAGGACGGCGCAGCGTGCCGTCTCTACTTCAGAGCGACTTCACCGGCCCGGGTTGCGGGACCTTCGTCCCGCACTTCTTGCAGGTGCGTCGGGCATCGTCGTTCCAGAAGTCGAGCATGGCCTGGCTAAAATGCTCGACTATGTCCGCGCAATCGAAATGAATGTCTTCCACCAACGCGCCACAATTTTCACAGTAGAAGATAACGTGTTCTTTCTCGCCCGGCGGGCGGCGACGCTCCACCACCACGCCAATCGTGTCCGGTGGGCGCTGCGGTGAATGCGGAACATTCGGCGGAATGAAAAACGTTTCGCCCTCGCGCACAATATGATCGACAATGTGATCGCCTTCGCGGACTCGCACTTTGATGTCGCCTTTGAGCTGATAGAAATACTCCTCCGAATCGACGAGATGAAAATCGTTCCGCGCATTCGGCCCCTTGATAACCATGACGAAAAAATCGCGACCGTCGTACAGGTAACGATTGCTCACCGGCGGCTTGAATTTTTCCCGGTTCTCCTCGATCCAGTTTTTGAGATTAATCGGCGGTCCCACAGTGGTCATTTGTCAGAGCGTATTTCCTGCCGCGGGGAGCGTCAAAATCAATCGCTCGACCTCAGCTCCCAAGAGACACTTGCATTGACAGGCGATGTACCAATTATTAGCCGAATGAAAACGGCCGACCTAGCGCTCAGAATCGACATTTACAGGTGAATGGCTAGAACACGTCACAATATGATTATTGGCACTGTGCAATTGAGACGCTTGGGTCCGATCTTTGCCGCTGCGCTAATTGTTATTCTCTGCGCCGGCTGTGAAGAAATCCCGCCTTACATCGAACAACGATATGCAGCCGGCTATCCGGCCGGTACGCCGCCGGGTTGGTGGAATGATGAAGGCGCCTCCGGCCCGCCCAAGATCGTCGTCCGTATTGGCGAACAGAAGGCTTACTTCTACAAAGGTAAACATGTGGTTGGGGAGACGACCGTCTCGACCGGCAAGCCTGGTTTCTCCACCCCAGCGGGCCACTATCGCATTGTCTCTAAAGACAGGGACCACGTCTCGAGTGAATTCGGCGATTACGTCGATGAGTATGGTAACGTCGTGAAGTCGAACGTTGACGCGCGCAAAGACAGCCGGCCTCGAGGCACGCATTTCGATGGAGCGCGAATGCCCTATTGCATGCATTTCAACGGCGGCTACGCAATGCACGAAGGTTACGTCCCACCGTATGCCGCGTCGCACGGATGCATTCGCTTGCCTAAAGGAATGGCGAGACCATTCTTCGAAAACGCTCCCGAAGGGACACCGGTGGTCGTGACAGAGTAAACCAGAGAAGCGGCGCTTTACGGCATTCTGGAGCGCGGATATGGCTGGTCGCGGCAAAACGCGAAGAAAGAGAACTGACCCCATGCTCTTTCTTGTTCCACTCGGTCTCAGCGATGCTACGCCACCTGTTCTCGCCGTGGCCCGCCGCGCTGCACAAACTGTTGGTAGCTCCGTCGTTAATGCACGTGGCCAAGCCGAACCCTGATTTCGTCGGCTACGAAGCTGGCCCGGATGTCGTGCGCGAATAGGTCGCTTATGAATATCGCGAGCAACAGCAGGTGTTGCATTCACATGCCGAGGCGTCGGTCACGCCGTCCTCCGTGATACGTCCATTCTCCTCTTGCTGGTTCCGCCGCGCAAACGCTGAGATTTTCTCCCTTCGGACCTGCGAGCGTGAATTCGTGCTAGAGTAGGTTCGATCATGCACAGAAGCATTATTGGCGACGACAGGATTTCTGGCGTTCGGTTAAGCAAGGAAGAAACTGCTCGCTACTCGCGGCATTTAATCATGCCGGAGGTTACGGTAGACGGGCAGCGACGTTTGAAGGCGGCACGCATCTTGTGCATCGGCGCGGGTGGATTAGGGTCGCCTGCTGCGCTGTATCTGGCCGCGGCCGGCGTCGGCGCCATAGGGATTATCGACTTCGACGCTGTCGATCTTTCGAATCTGCAACGGCAAATTCTCCATGGAACAAAGGACATTGGCCGGAGTAAATTAGAATCCGCGCGCGACCGTTTGCACGACATCAATCCGAAGATCGACATCGAACTGCACGCATGCCGTTTCTCGAGTGAGAACGCGACCCAACTTGTGTCTGACTACGACGTGGTCGTGGACGGTTCGGATAATTTTCCGACGCGATATCTGTCCAACGATGTGTGTGTTTTTGCGCACAAGCCGAATGTGTACGGCTCAGTATTTCGCTTTGAGGGACAGACTACCGTGTTCGCGCCTCACCTGGACGGACCGTGCTACCGCTGTTTGTTTCCAGAGCCGCCTCCGCCGGATACGGTGCCAAACTGCGCGCAGGCGGGAGTGCTCGGTGTTTTGCCGGGAATTATCGGAATGCTGCAAGCAATTGAAGCGATCAAATTGATTGCGGGAATCGGCGAATCCCTCGTTGGACGCCTCCTTCACTTCGACGCGCTCAAGGTAAAGTTTCGAGAGCTTAATCTGCGCCGCGATCCTAAGTGCCCTGTTTGCGGAGAAAATCCAACAATCTTTTCGCCTATTGATTACGAACAATTTTGCGGAGCGCGCCCTGCCCGCGATCACGAAGGCGCAGCGACGATCAGTGTGCACGAGTTGAAGCGGAAGATAGAGAGCAACGGCTCGTTTAGAATTGTCGATGTTAGAGAAGAATTTGAATACGAGATTGCCAAAATCGAAGGTTCGAAACTGATTCCGCTGGGCGAATTGCCGGCACGGCTCCACGAGCTTCAGGCGGCTGAGGAAATCATTCTTCTTTGCAAGAGTGGGACGCGCAGCGCGCACGCGGCGAAGTTGTTGCGGGCCGCCGGGTTTGTGCGCGCATACAGTCTCGAAGGTGGCATCGACGCATGGACGGAACAGATCGATCCAGCCATGCAAAAATATTAACGGTTACTTAAGCGCGGCGGCCAATTGTTCGGCGCTGGGCACGTCGCTCCATTGAGTTAACAATTCCCCATTTCGGCCGAAGACGAAAACACGAAAACCCGCGGAGCCCGCTTGGGTGCCGAGCTGCGAGGCCGCCGTCCCATCAAAATCTGTGACCGCAAAGATGTCGCGTCTCGCGTCACGCGCAATTTTCTTAGCGTCGTATCGAGCCTGAAGGTGCTTCGCCTCTTCGTTAAGTCGATGCCGGAATAACACGGCCGCGATCTTCTGCCCGAGTACAGTGTGCTTCTTTGCGAAATGCAGAATCGTGATCATTCTGTAGCTTGGGTTTCCGAGGCAATAATCGGGAGCACGATCTCCGACAGCGCGCGCCTTCTCTGCATCTGCAGTTGTGGCCAAGACTAACACGGTCACGTGGCCATCGGCGGTGGAAAGTGTGCGTCCATCGACATCGACAAAATTGAGGGCGTAGATTTGCCCGTCCGAAAGAACTGCCCGCAGAGACACGGCAAGGAAGAAAAATGCTGCTGCCGTGAATAAAAAAAATTGAAATGCGCGCAGCCTCACAAGCAAGCAAATTGGCGACGATGTCGCGCGCTGACAAGTTCAGGTTTCCCACCCCCGCTTTGCGCTGCGCGTTGTCGAGAAAAGGGTGTCTGGCTTGCGTTTGGCTGTTCGCCTTCTTCGCCTGTTGTTTCGCTGGCTGTGATCGGGTGACGACTTCGCGCTACGCCCAACTGATGCAGGACGCCGATGTGAAATCGGCGCAGGGAGACTTCGACCGCGCGATCAATCTTTACGAAGCCGCACTCGATGACAGCCCACGATGCGCCGAGGTCCATTATAAATTGGCACTCCTCTACGACGACAAACTGAATGACCCGGTAAGCGCGCTGCATCATTTCAGGCGTTATCTCGCGTTGAGCCCAACCGGTGCTCATGCAAACGATGTGAAAAATTCCATCAAACGCGATGAGCTCACGGTAGTGACGACTTTATCAAGCGATTCCGTCGTTACTCGAGCCGAGGCGGCCCGGCTACGAAATGAAAATCTCACTCTGCACAAGGAACTTGAAGCGCGCGCTGGGGCTTTACGAAGCGCGTCGGATAAATTGCAGACAAGCGACACCACTTCCAAAGGAACCGTCTCTACGAAAAAAGGAGGCCGAATTTACACCGTTCAATCCGGCGATACGCTTGTCTCGATTTCGCGGAAGTTCTATAAATCGCCAAAACACTGGAAAGAGATTCTCGCCGCGAACAGAAAGAGCGTGCGGAATCCCAAAACACTCACGGTTGGCCAAACCTTGGTTATTCCCTAAAGTCCTTACTTTCGCGCATCGGCGGGGCCCACGCTGGTGTTTGCCAATAATTCTCACTCACTGCGCCGACCTGGCATTGGGCCGACTTCCAAAATACACCGTCGAATAAGCTCAAAAAAGATCGTCGCCACGACCGGCAACCCGTCCCGCCGGGCGATATTTGCAGTGCGCTGAGAGCTAACCTGGTCTAGCTACTCACCGCTGCTCGGCGGCGGCTGCTCGGGTGACACGACAATGCCGCCCACACCAAGATTCCCCGGGTTGACTGTCCCAACGATGTTGCTGTTGACGTTGCCGACATCCACTCCTGGCGGACGAAAGAATGCCGTCTCAGTCGGCGGTAACAGACCCGGAATAGGCGGGAAACCGACGGTCAGTTCGCTGGTTGCGATATACTCCGCGACATTGAAGGCTACTGGTTGACTCAGGCACTCACCAGGTTTGCCGCTTACCATCATTCCGCCGGGAACCTCCACGCAATCTGGGCACGGCCCACTTTCGCTGGCACGGGTGCGAACATTTTTTCCTTCATTTTGGCAGAGACGAGCGTCGCCTTCGAGAACGCGAAACTCATAATGATCGCGATGGTATTCCATTACCACCGTTGTCCCCGTGATGGA
>QHOD01000099.1 GCA_003218615.1 Verrucomicrobiota bacterium | reverse complement strand
CAAAAACTCAACGGAAGCGTTAACCGTTTTCTCGTGCGGCAATATCACGATCTACTCCGGCTGGTGCTCGAGCACGGTCAGGCGCGCGACGATCGCACCGGTACCGGGACATTGTCGATCTTCGGCGCGCAAACGCGCTTCGACTTGCGCCCTACAGGTCCGGGATTTCCGCTGCTCACCACGAAAAAGCTGCACATCAAATCGATCATCTATGAGCTGCTCTGGTTCTTGCGCGGCGATACGAATATTCGTTATCTCAACGAACATGGCGTTACGATCTGGAATGAATGGGCGGATGAACACGGCGAACTTGGCCGCGTTTACGGCGCGCAATGGCGC
>QHOD01000098.1 GCA_003218615.1 Verrucomicrobiota bacterium | reverse complement strand
GTTGTCGATCTTACGCCCGGCGATTTCGTTCATACCTTTGGCGATCTGCATCTTTACAAAAACCATCTCGAGCAGGCGCGCGAACAGCTATCACGAGATTGCCGATCTTTGCCCCGGATGAAACTGAATCCGGCCGTCAAGAACATTCACGAATTCAAATTCGAAGATTTCGAGCTAATCGGTTACGACCCGCACCCGGCCATCAAAGCCCCGATTGCGGTGTGAGACTTTTATCGCTCGCGAGGGTTAAAATGTCTGTGAGGGTCTGGCTCGGGCTGTCGATCTTTTTCTCCGCAGTTGCGGGTTTGGGCGCGCAAACCGCAGTGGAGATCGATCTGGAGGAACAGATGGCTTATCTGCTTCAAGATGGGCGGCCGGTGTTGGCGTCCCCTATTTCGAGTGGCCGCTATGGACATCTCACCAGGAATGGCTCATTCAAGGTTCTTGAGAAGGAGCGAACCCATTACTCGAGCATGTACGGAAAAATTGTCGATGCCCGCGGGAACACCATCGTGGCCGATGCCGATGCGGACATGCGCGTTCCTCCGGGAGGGAAATTTATCCCGGCACCGATGCATTATTTCATGCGGTTCACCGGGGCGGACGGGATGCACGCCGGATATTTGCCGGGCTATCCTGCATCGCACGGCTGTGTCCGCATGCCTCCGGAAAACGCGATTGCGTTCTTCAATTCAGTCAGCGTCGGAACTCCGGTTACTGTGTTCGGAAGGACGCTAGTGGGCCGTTATTCGGACCGGTCGCGATCGATGTTTCCAAGACCAAACAATCGATTCGCAGATCCACGCTTCAGGTCGCCGTTCGATCCGCGCTTTGCCCCACCGCCGCCGCCTTGGTGGCCGTGAGGCGTAACGCCTTTCGGAATTCTCAGCGGTTGGTGCTGGCGGTCTTGGGCCCGCGCGAAAGATCGACAAGGTCGGCCAAGATATTGAGGGTCTCGTCTCGTTCCGGATCGATGACCGGTTCTTTGGTATCGTCCGAGCTGGGGGCGCTCCCGACCAAATCGGAATCTGCGTCCGGCGCCGCGTCATCCACCACTTTCGGAGAAACGCCGCTCTTTTTGGCCTCGGCCAGTTTTCCCGGATACATGATCAATTGGAGATTGGGTTTATCGACCGTGTCGAGAGTGAGGCGATAAATACGCGGTTCCTCCTGATTCCGTGCCAGGCGCTCTTTGGAACGCATTTCTTTGCGCAGCTTGTCGTCTGCAAGTTCCTTTTTCCGGACATCTTCGTTCAGCGAAATTCGGTTTTCATCGATTTTGTGCCGCAAACGATCGATATCTTCCATCACGTAGTGGAATTCGGGATGGTTTTTAACGCGCTCCCCTGAGCGTCGCTTCAATTGATCAACGAAGAGCGAATGCGTGTCGGACCATTTCGTGTATTTCGCCTTGGGCACTTCATCGTAAGGCAGCGCGTTCTTCAACGCGCCTTCCCCAAACTCCGGCAGATCACTCAAACTCGGCAGGACAATATCCGAGGCCACGCCATGGAGCTGCGTCGAGCCGCCGGCCACGCGATAAAATTTCTGGATAGTCAACTTCAACGCGCCGTCCTCATCCGAACGGCTGCCGAGCAGCGAAGCAAACCGGCCGATCGGAAGAATCGTCTGCACCGTTCCTTTGCCGAACGTGTTCTTGTCGCCGACGACTACCGCGCGTCCATAATCCTGGAGGGCGGCCGCAAAAATCTCGCTGGCCGACGCGCTTTGACGGCTGGTCAAAACCACCAGCGGTCCCGAATAGGCGATACCGGGGTCTGGATCCGGCGAAATCCGGATATAACTATTGTAATCCTTCGTCTGGACGATCGGGCCGGATTTCAAAAACAAGCCGGTCAGAGACAGCGCCTCCTCGAGCGAACCGCCGCCATTTTTCCGAAGATCGACAACCAGCCCGGCGATATTTTCTTTCTTAAGCCGTTTAAGCAGCGCCAGCACATCGCGGGTCGTGCTCTTCTGGTGCTTGTCCATGTCGGCGTAAAACGAGGGCAGCGTAAGCCAGCCAAGTTTTATCGGATTCCCGTTCTCATCTTTGCGGATAATGATGTCCGCGCGCGCCTCCTGGTCTTTGAGCTTAATTTCGTCGCGCACCAGTTCGACGTTTTTCCGGCGTGATGGATCGGTGGCATCCGATGGAATTACGAGCAAGCGCACATGGCTGCCTTTTTTGCCGCGAATCATCTCAACGACCTTATCGAGCCGCATCTCGCGAACATCGACATATTCGGCTGGGCCTTGTGCCACAGCGGTGATCCGGTCGCCCACCTTCAGCCGTCCATCCGTCTGCGCCGGCCCGCCGGGAACAAGACTCTCGATTTTTGCATATCCATCCTCGGACCGAAGCATGGCGCCGATCCCCACGAGCGAGAGGCCCATGTTAATGCTAAAGTTTTTCATGTCGGCCTTGCTCAGGTACTCGGAATGCGGGTCGTACGTTTGGGCAAGCGCATCGAGAAAGAGCTTCATTTGCTCGTCCTTGTCCTGCTCGTGGACGTTACGAGAAAGGCGATCGTAGCGGCGGCCAACCAATTGCGGAGCGGGCTCGATCGGGTGTTCGCTTAAATGTTCCTGGAGCAACTCGTTTGTGAGCCGGCCGCGCCAGAGTTGATCGGCTTCCGCTTCATCTTTCGGCCATGGCAATTTTTGGCGGCTAAGCTCAATTGTTGCCTCGCCCTTGAAGTCGATCGGCTGCTTCAACAGCTCTTTGATCTTGGCAACACGCTCATCCACGCGTTTCGCATAGAGATCGTAAATTTCGTAAGCAGGTTTCAGCGTGCCGAGAAGCACGTCGCCCGCGATCGAGTTGCTATATTTCGCATTAAGTTCATCGACATCTTTTTGGGTGAAAAACAGATGGCTGTAATCCAGTAGCTCCAGATACGTCTGAAGGAATTTTCGCGAGACCTCTTCATTCAGTTTCTGCCGGGTGTAATGGCCTTCCTCCAAAAGCCGGCCCACCGACATGGCGATGGTTTCCTTCGACGCCGCTATCGCCGGCGGAGCCGCAGTCGCAGCTGCTAAAAGGATGGCGCACAACGCCAGTGATCGCTGGAATGGTGATTTCATCGATAAAAATGCAGTTTGTCACCTTGGCAGATTTCAGGATGAAACGCAAGATGCTGAAACAAGATCGACATATAAGCAGAAATGAGACAATCGGCAGCAGGGAACATTCAATTATTCGTAAAAACTCCCGCCTTCAGCCGTAGACAAGCTTGGATACAGTGAATGCGATGATTTACGAGAGTTTTTGCGGCGGAATTTTCGAAACGAATTGCTATCTATTGAGGGCCCCGGATGGCTGGATCCTTTTCGACGCACCTGATGGCGCTTGCGAATGGTTGGTCTCGCAGAATGTGGAGTTAAAGCTGCTTCTCCTGACGCACGGCCATTTCGATCACATTCCCGATGCAGCCAAAATCAAACGCCGCTTCGAATGCCAAATCGGCTGCCATCCTCTAACCGCCCCAATGATTTCCGATCCGGAATTCTTTCGCGGCTTTGGGTTTCAACTGGAGATCGAGCCGATCGAACCCGACTTCTTCATTGAAGAGACGCCGGCGAGGAAATTTCTTGGGTTGGAAATGCAAGTAATCGAAGTTCCCGGTCATTGTCCTGGGAGTCTTTGCTTTTTTTCGCGCAAAGATCAATTGCTGGTCGGTGGCGACGTCCTCTTTGCCGGCAGCGTCGGCCGGGGCGATTTGCCCGGTGGAGATATTGATCTCCTGCTGGAAGGAATCAGGAAAAAAATATTTCCGCTTGGCGACGACGTAACGGTGCTTCCCGGTCATGGCCCGCCGACGAAAATTGGATCCGAGCGGCAAACCAATCCTTTCCTGAGATGAATTTCCGTTGCGAGACTTCGTATTCTAGGCGGTGGACAATTCCGTTAGACGCCGCTCGAGTTTCTCCAGCCCGGCAATCTCGGCGACGACGGAATGCAACGATTTCATCGCGGCAGGCACATGTTTAAGAAAATGCTTGTGGCCTTTCACCAAGCCGAGAAAACCATACGCGCCTAGCGCCTGCATCAGACGTTGCATCGCGCAAAGCCGCAATTTGGAATCGGACTCGCCGTTAACCGCCATTCCTTTGTTGACTTGCTGCTCGCGACAGTACGCGATCAACTCGGCACGCTCGGCTTCCGTAAGATCGACATACGGATCGTAAAGCAATGAAGCGAGATCGTATTCCGCCAGACCGGGCCGCATTCCCTGGAAGTCGATCAGATAAGCCTGCCCATTGCGGATGATGATGTTTTGCGATTGAAAATCGCGATGCACCAAAACTCTCGACAAACGCGCAAGCCGTTCCGCGATCTCACGCAAAGCGGGTAACGCCGCGAGTTCCTCACACTTTGACGGATCAAGCTTGAAATAACGGCCCAGGCAATTTTCGAAAAAGTAATTCTGCTCCCAGATGTAAAGCGCGGCGTTGAATTCGGCAGGCAAATGCTCTTTCACTTCGACGCAAATCGACTCCGGCAAACTGTGTAGTGCTACAATTTGATCGAGAGCCGATTCGTAAAATGCACGGCGCACCAGCCAGCTTTCGCGGTGATAACTATAGAGATCGGTATCACCCAAATCTTCGATCCAAATAAGGCCTTCGGCCGGATCGTGAAAATAAATCTTCGGCACTCGAATGCCATGCGCGTCGAGGAATTTCGCAATCGGGACGTAATGCCGATTTTCTTCGCGCTCCAGGTTATATTTAACCAGGACCAGACTTTGCTCCTCGGAACAACGAATCCGATAAAAGTTTCGGTCCGATCCGCCTTTTTCGATTGGCTTGATTTTTATCTGGCCGACATCCAAGCGCGGGAAATGCATTCGCGTTTGTCGAAGAAGAAGGTCGGTTCTCATAGTTAAATTTAGATGTCGATGTTGCGCTGGATGCCGCTGGCTTTTTTTTGGGAGCGGACAATACAACTCTCCAGGTGACTTTTGGAAGCAATTTCTGAATCGGGCCACAAAATCGTGTCTTCCAGAATCGCCTCCGCTCTAACGCGACAATCCCGCGCGACGACTGTGCACCCGCGCAATTGCGCGCTTGGATCGACAATCGCAGATTTGGCTACGCGCTCGGGCCAGTCGCGCATCTTCACGTAGCACGGCTTCCAGTGTTTTTGGAAAATCATGCGGTGCACATCGAGATATTCAGTGCGCGAGCTGATATTGAACCACTTCCCATCGTTGATCACCAACCCGCCGATTTTCCCGCCTTGACCTATCCAGTCAGCGAGAATCGGGATGAACGAGATTTTCCGGCGGGGCGGGATTCGCTGGAAAATGTCCGGATTCCAAACGGCGACATTGGCGAAGTCGAAATTTCCCGCGATGCCATAGCGACTGGCGATATCGACAACCCGGCGCTGGCGGAAAGCCACCTGCGCAGCCAGGCCGGTTTCACGCAATGCGAGCGTAACATCATTCCCGCTACGGAAATGTTCGTCGATCAAAGGTTGCACATTGATGTCCGTGAGGATGTCGCCGCTGTATGTGATAAACGGCTCGGTGCCGAGATGCTGTTCCGCATTCTTGATGCCGCCGCCAGTCTCAAGCAAATCCGGCTCGTGGATGAGCGTAAGCGAATGGCCGGCATAACCATTGGCTCCAAAAAAGTGTTGAAATAATTCTGGAAGCTTATGCGTGTTAATGACGAACTTGTTCACTCCGATGTCGATCAGATGATCAAGAGCAAAAGTGATCAGGGGCTTTTGGAAAATGGGTATGAGCGGCTTTGGCAAATCATCAGTTAGCGGCTTTAACCGTCTGCCAAGGCCAGCAGCCAGAACAAAAGCTTGCGAGATCATTTGCTTCTGCTTCGTGCATGTCGCGGCAGGTCGTCGCCGAGTTGAATCCACGGCAATCGATCCTCTATCCAGATGTGATCTTGAGGCACAACCGCCTCCGGATGATCGAAGGTGCAAACAGTGACGTCTACTTCGTCGGCGTCCGGTTGACTCAAGAACGTTATTGCCGTGCCACAGTTTGGGCAGAACGAACGAATCCGCCCAGCCCAGGCGATCTCGCGGGGTGCGCCGTGAGTGAACCGAAAATTGTTCCGGCGGAAGGAGGCCCAGGTCACAAAAGCTGCGCCGGCGCTCTTGCGACAGTCGGCGCAATGGCAATGCGTAATGTTATAAGGTTCG
>QHOD01000097.1 GCA_003218615.1 Verrucomicrobiota bacterium | reverse complement strand
GTATCTTGTCGATCCAACCCGGCTCGGTGAAGCAGCGACAAAACGAGTCGAGAAAGAAGGACTCCACCGAACGGTCTGCGATTACGTCGCGGGAATGACCGATCGCTATTTGCTTGAGGAGCACGCGCGGCTCTCGGAATCTGGCCCAAAGATCCATTACTAAATGTCACTAGCTTTTCGCGTCAAGCGGTCTCCCAACGCGTAACCGAACAGGCAAGTGACAGTCCTCCGATGACGAAAACAAGATTCGCTAATGCAGCGTCCCGAAAACGTTTCGTGTACGGCGCTCTGACAATCGTTCTGCTGTTTACCCTGGGAGCGCATGCGGTTTTCAGGCAGTTTTCAAGCACCACAAAAGATTTCCACTACTTTTATCATGCCGCCCGCGCCATGTGGAATGGGAGCGACATCTATGCAGCCGCTGACGGGCATTACATTTATCCACCATTTCTCGCCTTCGTCCTTCAGCCGCTTGCGCTGATGCCCGAGCACATGGCCGCGATTATCTGGATCGTTCTCAGTGGCGTGTTTGTCTTCGCCGCAGCACTGATTGCCGCAAGCGAAGCGGCAAGATGTTGGCTTCGCACCCGCGCTGAAAATGATCCTTCGATTCCGTGGCTAATTGCGGCGATCGCAACGCTGTTAATCGCCGACAAGATTCATGCGAGCTTCATCTTGGGACAAACTGATTGCCTGATGCTTCTTGGCTTTGCCTGCACCCTTAGCTGGATGCAGCGCAAACCGTTGCTGGCCGGCGCAATTGTCGGCGCCACAGCCAGCGTTAAATATTTGAGTCTGATCTTTGTGCCATACTTTCTCATTAAGAAAAACTTTCGCGCCGCCTTCGGGTCGATTGTCGCGTTTAGTTTTTTTATGGCATTGCCTGCAATGCAAATTGGATTTGCCCGGGCTGCGCGCTACACGGCAATCGAGTTCCGAGGATTGAGCCGAATGATGGGTATCATCGAGGCTCCTAAGACGGTCAAAATACTGAAGGTTGGCATGGACCGTTCTGTCTCGATAACGTCCGGCATGTTTCGGGTGACCAGGTCTAACGGGTTGCCGGATTTATTAGCTGCGATGCTTCTCGTGTGCGTCTTTGTCGCCGTCATCGCGGCGATCGTTTTCATGTGTCGCCGGAATGGGGTGTCGATTTTCAGACCAGAGAAGAGCGACCGACACGTAGCAAATGCAGTGACAAGTCTGGAAGGGGCCGTGCTCATCTTCCTTGCGCTTGCCTTCAGTCCGCAAACGACCGCCCGTCACATGGTGCTGTTGCTGTTAATTAACACTGTGGCGATCGCAGTGTTTCTGGCGCAGGACGCAAAAGCCTCGCGGGCTCTGCTGATTATTGCCGCCGCCTTGCAGGTAGCCGTGTTGTCGCTTTCTTTCCGCGCGATTGTGGCCTGGCGAGCAGTCGGCGGTGCAAGCTGGTGCGTCTTGGGCTTGATATTAGCCATCGTATGGGCTGGTAGTCGCGCCCTTTCCGATGAGCGCCGACAGCTACGGCAAGAAAACGACGAAGAAAAAACAGGGTGACAAATCCCGGCCAGCTTCTGCCATGGATTGAGCCTTTACAAATCGGACCGCGGCGAGAGACTGTTTCCTCTCTCGTCGTTTTCCTGTTCGCCGCGGGTAATCAGCAATGTGGCCATTTTTAGCCGCCCGGATGACACAAAATGAATCCGATGTTGCTCGCCTTATGTTAGGCTTTACTGATGGCATCGTCTCGCCCGTCAGCGACCGCCCCCGGTGGAGGAAGGCAAGCCGCGTCGATCCTGTTCGTTTCTAGAAACAGGTTCGAGACCGCTGTCCTCGGCTGCTGGGTTTTGACGCTCGTGGTCATCTGCCTTCATGCTGGGATCAATCCGGGCAGGCATTCCGTCTTTATCGACTACTGGCACGCGGGTGCGCGATGGATACGTGGCGAATACCTCTATCCTCGTTATCACAACAACCAGTTTTTTTACAGCCCTCTGGCAGCAGCTTGGTTTGCTCCCTTCGCGCTCCTACCACAAGCTCTCGGCGGCATTCTCTGGCGTCTGCTTTCCGCAATCGCTCTTATTTTGGGCGCCCGGATGAGCGGCCGCATGGCTTGGCCCGGCGCCAGCGGTGTTCGATGGACGGCCTGGGGTTTGGCCGCCCTCCTCCCTCTCTCACTGAGCAATCTACACAACGGGCAAGCGGGGGTGCTGATCACTGCTCTTTTGCTGTTTGGGATTGTCTTCTGCGCGAGTGGTCGGTGGGAAATTACCGCGGCGTGCTTCGCGATAGCCACAATTTTCAAGCTCTATCCTATCGCACTCGCGTTATTGCTCACCGCTCTCTATCCCAGCAAACTGTCATGGCGTCTCGCACTGTGGCTGGTGGGGTTATTTTTGTTAACGTTTTTACTCCAGCATCCCCGTTATGTTTTGACGCAGTATCAAGAGTGGTTGCATCGGCTCGCGAACGATCATCGCCGTCTCAGCGGTGCGTATGGCACTTGGCGTGATGCTTGGTTGTTACTGCGACTTGCCGGCGTGCCGATGACGATCCTCGCTTGGACAACGTTGCAGCTAGTGGCTGGAGTCCTCGCCGCTACGTTCTGCGTTTGGGGACAACGGTCGGGTTGGAACTCGCGGCGGTATCTCGCCGCTGCTTTTTGCCTTGGCTCAGCGTGGATGACGCTATTCGGCCCAGCTACTGAAGCCGCCAGCTACATCGTCCTGGCCCCGGCTGTTATCTTCGGCCTGATCACTTCCTGGAGCTCACCGCACCCGGTGTGGCTGCGAACCGGTATGAGCTGTGCTTATGGTCTCCTGCTCACGGCCGATATTTTAAACTCTGGATTCCATCCGGCTACACATGTCGCCTACGTTCACGCTGTCCAGCCCTTTGCTGCTTTGATCTTTGTTGGACTAGTTCTAGCATGGCTTAGCTCGGACGGACTCTGGTTCCGACCGGTCATGCCCAACGACATGTGACTTCTGAATCGCCTTACCTATGCAGCTGCGCTCCCGCCTTCTTCCCGCAAATATTGGATCACGAGCCGCAGGCGCTGATTTACGGAAAGTTCCTCGAGGACCCGTTGACGTCGCAGAGGGTCGCTCACAAAAGTTGAGGCAACGAGATCGCCGAGCATTTCCAGATCGCTCAAATCCGAGAGATACCGATCTATTTTGGGCGGGAGTTGCCGTTGCCCGTCCCCTTTGAGGTTCGAATACAGCTCCAGGACTTTCGTGGCGAGCGCTTCGGTTTCGACCGACGAGACGGAGTCGGATTCAAGCAAATCAATTGTTGCGATCGGAAATGGCGCTTCTTGCTCGAAGTCTGTGAATCGCACTCGCTCTAATCCCTGCAGGATCAGATTTGAAGTGCCATCGCTGCGCTCGACGCAGGCGCGTATGAGACCGACGCCGGCGGTGTGAAAAAAATCGCCGGCCGATTGCCATTCTGCGCAGTGCGGCTTGATCAGCGCGACGCAAAACATGCGATGGTGGGCGAGGGCATGCTTTAGCATCTGGCGATAGCGCGGCTCGAAGATGTAAAGCGGAAGCAACGCATGCGGAAAGAGCAAAGCGCCGGGTAACGGCATGACCGGCACTTGTCTGGGCAAAATTACAGATGCGGTCATGGCTTGGGTGTTACTGCTGTAAGATATACGCATCGCGGGAAGGGCAAGCGTCTATCACTCACAAATCACGAAGCGCCCGCCTTCGCAGAGCTACGGCGAGCCAGGCGAATGACGAGCCACGAAAGAATCTGCCCTTCAGGACACTCCAATTCCGAGCGCCCGAAGTTGTTCGAGCGACATTTGGCCTTCGATATCGGTCGCCGCGGCGACCGAAGCGTAGACGAGGACCGACCCGCAGCGTGCGAGCAAAACACGCGAAATTGCGCCAAGCTTGCCGATGCCCATCGCGCTTAGGGGAAGATCGACATTTTCCGTTTTCATGAAATCGAGCAATCGAGCGAGCTGCATCGGCGTGTCGGTGCGCGTAGCGACTTTGAAAATATCTGCGCCACGCAGTTTCGCCGCGCGCGCTTTGGCATGCAAGTGACGGGAATCTGGCGTCGATTCGAGGTTATGAAATGAAATGATGCGTCGCACATTTTTCCTCCGCGCTAATTTGAGTAGTGCACCGAGGGCAGACGCCGAACGCAATTCAACATCCAGATAAGAGGCACGGTGTAAGAATCGAGAGAGCAGATTGCGCCGCTGCCGAATCGACAACTTATTAGCGCCGCCCTCCTGTGGATGGCGCGCAGTGATGATGAGCGGCGCGCGTAAGTTCGGCAGCTTATTTTCCAGTTCGTCGACAATACGCGCAAGTCGATCCAGCCGCAGTTCAAAAAAATCGGGCGGCTTGCGCATTCGGATGGCGAAATCCAAATCCGCGCCGGACATGATTACGCCTACCACGCGAGGACCGCTGCGGTTGGCGGCCAAATTGCGCGCACTCACAAGAGGCTCAACCACGAATGGACACGAATGAACACGAATTCATAGCAACAACCTTTCATCATTCGTGTTCATTAGTGGTTAGGATTCGAAGCGGAGCGCGAAAGCATTCTCTCAACGTACTTGGCAAGAATGTCGAACTCGATGTTCAGTAAATCGCCGGCCTGAGCGCAATCGAGATTAGTGTGGCGTTTTGTGTACGGGATAATCCACACGACGAAACTTTTCGCAAGGACGTCAGCGACCGTAAGGCTGATGCCATTGATTGCAATTGAGCCTTTGCGGACGACGTAGTGCGCAAACTTCGCCGGAAGTTCAATTTCGAGACGATGATCGCCTCCGCTTTTTTTAAAAGCCACAACCCGTGAAGTGCAGTCGATGTGACCTTGTACGAAATGTCCACCGAAGCGCCCGCCTACGGAAAGAGAGCGCTCGAGATTCACCCGGCTTTGACGCCGCAACAGCTTTAGATTCGTGCAATCAAGTGTTTCCTTGAGAAGATCGAAAGCGAGTTGATCGTCACGATGCGCGCTTAAAGTCAGGCAACAGCCGTTCACGGCGATGCTGTCACCGCTCCGTATTTTTTTGGCGGTATGCGGCGCCGCAATTTGCAATTGCGCGCCGCGATCGCGGGCGCGCACCATAACCACGCTGCCGACTTCTTCGATCAGGCCTGTAAACATACTCGCTCATTTCTTCCGCAGAATTCGCAACGTGAGCAACTCAAATGTTCACGTTAGCAAGCCGATAGCTGATTGCTGATTGCTGATAGACGGCGAATCATTGACACTCGCATCATGTTCAAATTCGAAAAACTGGATGTGTGGCAAAAGGCCATCGACTTTGCGGATCTCGTTTACTCGAAAAGCAAACCATTTCCGTCTAATAAACGGTTCGGGCTGACGAATCAGATGAGACGCGCAGCCGTTTCTGTTTCCTCTAACATCGCTGAGGGCAGCTCACGATTTTCGGACACGAATTTCGCGCGCTTCGTGGAAATCGCTACTGGATCACTGTTCGAGGTAGTCTCCGAGGCAACGGTCGCAAAACGTCAAGGCTTTCTTAGCAAGGAGAGCTTTGTCGTCATTTACAAAGCGGCCGAGGAGCAAGGTCGAATGCTCAGTGGCCTGCGTCGGACGCTCGTTGGCAATTAGCTATCAGCCATCGGCTATTGACCATGCGCTTGAGCGCCATTGCAATAACGCCGCGAAACCTGACTCTGTTCGGCATTCCGCTCGATTTCATTTTGTTCGGGCTGACTTTGCTCGGCGTTGCGGTATTTCATCATCACACCATGCGGGTTGCGCTCGCTGGCTTGGCAACGATCACAATTTACAAAATCCTCTTCACGGGCTTCAAAACCGGCAATGGCGTAATCGGTTTCGTATCCCACCTTCAGCTCGAATGGGCCTTTCTGGTTAACCTGCTATGCCTGCTGACGGGCTTTGCCGTGTTATCGCGCCATTTTGAAAAGAGTCACATTCCCCTGCTGTTGCCGAGGTTCCTGCCCCACGACTGGAGAGGCGGTTTCATCTTGCTGGCAATGGTGTGGGTGCTGTCCAGTTTTCTCGACAACATTGCTGGAGCGCTGATCGGCGGGGCAATGGCGCATCAACTTTTCCGGGCCAAAGTGCATATCGGTTATCTGGCGGCAATCGTGGCCGCAGCCAACGCTGGCGGCGCATGGAGTGTGTTGGGTGATACGACAACCACGATGATGTGGATCGCTGGTGTTTCGCCGCTGCAAGTGTTTGAGGCGATCATCCCTGCGGCGACAGCATTGATTGTTTTGGGAATTCCGGCGGCGATTACGCAGCACAAATATTTCCCCATTCTAAAACGTGTGCACGAGCATGTACATCTGGATTGGATCCGAATCGGCATCGTGGGCCTGATTCTGACGCTCGCGCTCGCGACGAATGTCGTCGTGAATGTTAAATTTCGACAACACGCCGAGCAGTTTCCTTTTATTGGAGTCGCTGTCTGGGTGGCGATTCTTTTGTCGATTTCTTTGCGCCGGCCGGATTGGGAAGTGCTGCCCAGCGCGTTGCGAAGTTCGATCTTCCTGCTCTCGCTGGTGTTAATCGCTTCGATGATGCCGGTGGAGCGTTTGCCGATCGCATCCTGGCACACCGCGCTCGGCTTAGGATTTTTGTCCGCCGTGTTCGACAACATCCCGCTGACGGCGCTGGCGCTCAAACAAGGCGGCTATGATTGGGGAGGCCTCGCGTATGCGGTGGGCTTCGGCGGCTCGATGATTTGGTTCGGGTCGTCAGCAGGCGTCGCCATTTCTAGCATTTTCCCTGAAGCGCGCTCGGTA
>QHOD01000096.1 GCA_003218615.1 Verrucomicrobiota bacterium | reverse complement strand
CGAGAAAAAGCAACCCAGCCTGAAATCGCGCGGCGACACGGTTGAATTCCTGAAGGTGATACCGCACACCGCCGAGCAGGAAAGACGCGCCCAGCATAAACAATGAATTCGTCACGATTGCACCGGCGACGGACGCCTTCACCAAGGTGTATTGTCCCGCCTGCAAAGCAGCGATGGCGATGACGAGCTCGGTTAGATTCCCAAGCGTTGCGTTGAGCAAACCGCCCACCGAATCGCCCGTTTTCGCCGCGACTGATTCCGTCGCGTGACTTAGCAGAACAGCCAGCGGCAAGATCGCGAGAACCGAAAGAACGAAATGCAGCGTGTGGGCTTCATGGTTGAGTTTCTCCGCTGCCAGTGCAATGGGGACAAACACCAGAAGCCAAAGCAGTGGGTTGCGACGGATTTCTTGAAGGAGCAGCCTCATGGCACCATGATTCAAGTTTCCGCAAACGTTTGCAATGACCAATAAGACTAAAGTCCAATGGGCTGCTCGGGACGGAATCGGTTATGAAGAGCAATGGCTGGGCGCATTCTAATTCTGATACCGGGCTTTGGTCAGACCCGACGTCTGCCGTTGCTGGTAAAAATCCGTCAAGCCCACTTTAATCGCCGTTCATCCAGATCTGTTGCATTGGTTGGCGAACGATATTCAACGGACTAAGCTCAATCCCATGCCATTCGAAAAGTTCGATCTTGAGATCCTCGACAAGGAGCGGCGCAAAGCCATCGCCAAATCGATTCGCACAATCAGCGTTGAAGAATTAAAGAGCCTTGGGGGAGAGTTGTTCCGTTTCGCCGATGACCCATGGCGCGAAACTTTCTTCCGATTCATTGCGGAAAACGCCGGCGCCACATTTCATCACGCGGTCACCAGCGACGGCGTCAACATTCTTTACTGCCGCGATCAAGACAAGGGAATGTGGTTCCTGCCCGGGAGCGGCATGGGGCCATTGCAGGCGAGAGGCCGGCAAATCATGAAGGAGATGATCACAGGAACCCATTGAATGAGTAGTTTCCACAATGCATGCGCTTTGCGTGCGGCATTGTTTCCGCATGAGACTTTCAAATCCGTCCCATTCGGGTAGAATCACGAACATATGACTTCAGAATCAACCGCACCCATCATCCGCGCAGTGCTTCATCCGTCCGACTTTTCGGAAACCAGTCTGGTAGCGTTCGCGCATGCGCTGAAAGCGGCGCTCATTTCCGGGAGCAAACTTGTGCTCATCCATGTGACCGACGAGGACGAAACGCAACCAACGGAGTTTCCACGAGTGCGCGAGACCTTGGAACGTTGGAAACTCTTACCCGCAGGCAGTCCCCGATCAGCCGTGGCTGAACTCGGGATCGACGTCGCCAAGGTTATCGGCAATGCGCCGAATCCTGTCAAAGGCGTGCTCGGCTTTATCGAGCGCTACGGCACCGATCTGGTCGTGCTCGCGACGCATCATCACGGTCTGGATTGGCTGCATCATTCCATCTCCGAACCTGTAGCGAGAAAATCCCGCGAGATGACACTCTTCGTCCCCACTGGCGCGCGCGGTTTCGTTTCGCTGACCGACGGATCGGTTTCGCTCCGCAACATTCTGATTCCGATCGCCACGACACCGCGCCCAGAGCCCGCAGTTGCCGGAGCTGCGAGACTGATCGAGCAATTAAAATGTGAGAGCGGAAAATTTACTTTGCTCCATGTTGGCGAGGAGGGATCGGCGCCGCCTGTTGTTACGCCGGACGTCCCTGGATGGACCTGGCATAGCATAACGAGGCAAGGAAACGTCATTGAAGCGATCCTCGAAACTGCGCGCGAAGCCGATGCCGATCTCATCCTGATGTCCACCGATGGCAGGAACGGCTTTCTCGATGCGCTGCGCGGCAGCCATAGCGAGCGGGTCCTACGACACGCGCCGTGTCCGCTACTCGCGATTCCCGAGTCCTCTCATGTGGCGACGTCGATGCCAGCCATGTCGTCAAGGCCGTAACCGTTCGGCGGAAACGATTTCACCGGCGCGATGCCGGTATAGCCATCTTCGCCGCTATCTTTCACCGGGAATTTTCCCTGCCATGGCAGGTCGCATGCCAAAAACGCGCGCCTAGCCGCGCAAGCGAACGCCACACAGCGCCCAAAACCAACGCCACCGGATCAATGAATCGTCGCCGTCGTCGCCGCAAGACACCAGGCAATCAGGATCCTCACAACCATCGTTAATGTTTCGCAGTTACGTTTTCTCTACCGTCGCGACATCCGTGCCGGCGGCCCACTCTGTAACAAGGCGATAGCCCACGGCCAGCAAGGTCGGACCGAGAAACACGCCGATAAAGCCGAACGTCAACGCACCGCCGAGAACGCCAAAAAAAATTAATAAAAACGGCATATCGCTACCTTGGCTGATCAACCAAGGCTTTACCACGTTATCCACGCTGCTCACGCCGACGCCCCACAACAACATGAAGACCGCCCACCCAGTCGATCCCTCATGAAACAACCAGAGCGCGGCAGGCACCCAGATCAGTGGTGGGCCGATCGGCACTACCGACAAAAAAAATGTCAGCAATGCCAGCATTCCGGCGCCCGGCACACCCGCAATCAGATAGCCGATTCCCGCCATCACCGCCTGCACCAACGCAGTTCCCAGAATGCCATACACGACACCGCGGACGGTGCTGCTGGCGAGATTCAGTAAACGCCGACCGCGCGCGTCGGCGACGCGTTCTACCATCATGCCGAACTTTTCTGCGGCCGATTCTCCGCCTCGAAATAAAAAGAAAGCGATAAGGATGCTCAATGTCAGTTCGAGCAACCCACTGATCAACATTTTGCCGATCATCAGCAAAAACGCGCTGGCTGGCGCGATGAGTCGCCGGGCTTCCGCCGCGAGTTTCGCCGTGTCTGTTGCAAGAGTCTGCCAATATTCGACCGCGCGCGATCCAACCAATGGCACTTTTCCCAGCCAATCAGGCGGCGCCGGTGGACCCGTGTCAATCCAACCACGCACCGCGATGCTCAAGTCTCGGACATCGTCTGATACCGCGGCGCCGATGACCACGAAGGGCAATAGAACCACGAGAACCATTCCCAGCGTCATCACCAGCGCGGCCAGCGTGCGCCGGCCTCCGACCAGCCTGAGCACACGGGTATAAAGTGGCCAACTCGAGAAACACAACACTATCGCCCACAACAACGCAGACGCGAACGGGCGCAATACCAGCAGGCATGCCACTAGTAGTAACACGAGTACGATTCCGCTGATGGCCCGCTCGAGTCTGGTGTGAGTTGTATTCATGATCAGTGGAAAACTAACAAAACCGTTGCCTTCATGCAGTCACAGGCGCGCCGTATCCCATCGGCATATCCTTTCGCGCTTTACTTGGTGACAGCGAACGTTAGCGCGGCGTTTCGTAAGGCGGCTCGTCTGTTGCGATCGGGGTGGTTTGCATCCGCGGATTAATCAGCTGGAAAATTACCGCTGCGAGGACGGCGGCCGTGAAGTCGGCCAGCAGATAAATCCAGATGTTTGCCCAACTGGAAATACCGAGAAGGCAAATGCCGAGAGCCACCGCGGGATTAAAGGCGCCGCCCGAAATGTCACCGACGGCGAACGCGCCCGTCATCACGGTCATGCCAATGGCCAGGCCATAAAATGAATTTCCCGAAGTGCCTTCCGCCGTGGCCGCGTTCAACACCACATAGACGAGCGCGAATGTAAAAAGAAATTCCGCGAGCAATGCCGGGCCAACATGTGGGGTGATCGGAGTGACAGCAACACCTGCACGAAGGAATTTCACTGCAAGCGCGGCAATCATAGCGCCGGCGAGCTGTGCCACCATGTAAGGCACCACGTCGGCTCCATTCACTTTACCCCGGATCAACACGCCGAGTGTCACAGCCGGATTATAATGCGCTCCAGAAATATGGCCGCCGGCGAAGACCATCACCATCAGCGCTGCCCCGATGGCGAGCGGCGCGATTACACCCGCGCCCGCGCCGACCCCGGTGCAGCCAATCGTCAGGACGAGGAAGAAGGTTCCAATGAATTCAGCGATATACTTGTTCATAAGTTAAATTTTCTAAGGGATAGAAACTGAAAAAAACAAGTCATGTCAACAATGGGGACTTTAGTCCCATCGTAGCTCCGGGAGCTTTTGCGAGCAGGCCGAGCAAAACGGAAGACTCCACGCGTTTGGCAACGTCGAAGTCGTAGATCGAGCGCGCATTTGGTTAGTCGACTTAGAAGCGTGGACTTCTTTTCATTGCTGAATCGATTCACCGATGATGGTTCGCCTTCGTCGCCAATAGTTCGACGGGCACACCGAGCCACTTCGCGGCTTCTTTTCGATCTTTGAAGATGCGCACGTTGATTGGTGAACCCTGAGTCAGAAGAGCATACAGCTTGGCGTAATGAATCATGGTCGAATCGGTAGCTAGAATCGCTGACTTCACCGGTGGGCGTCCCGCATAAGAGAGGCGCCGATGCAGAGAAAACTGAATGACATATTTGAAATTAAGTTCAATTTCGTCAGCTGCCACCGTATCGGAAAATCGATTGAAAGGCTCCTGCAACTCGGCTTCGAGATCTTCCAAGGCGCTTAAGACTTTGTTAATCGCTGACTCGTTCAGCAAACCGCGCGGTCTATAAACCAGTAGGCGAGCGTTTTTGTGAAACTGAACATCAGGGGGCAGCTTCATTGCTTATTAAGATTGGCCGATTGTTTGGAATTGTCGATCAGAGTCGACTTCCCGTCACTCAGGTCGGGAAGCCTATGTCGCCGAACTTGTTGGGCCAGTTTGGTGGGTTTATTATCGAATGATCACCGGACCCCACGCGCCGTACCAGCCGCGAGCCCAAGCATTATTCATAGTTGCTGCCATGTAATAGTCCTGGGCGATCTGCTGCTGGATGGCAAGCTGCCGATAACGCTGGTACTCGAGTTCCCGGCCAACGTAAGCAACGCCGGCCTTCTCATCTTTAAAGACGTAGAACGTCTTGCCGTTCATCGTCCCGCGCTCGACTTTATATGGCGGAAGCGCGGCATAGATTTCTTTTTGCCTCGTCGTCTCCGGTGTCCGCACTTGGAAACCGGCCGCCGACAGCAGCGATTTCGTGTTGGTTGCTTCCATCTCCGCACAACCGGTTACAAAAACGCCAGCTGAAACGGCGAAAGCAAAGGTCAATATGGTTGCTGTGAATTTAGTTTTCATGATTTCCTTTCTTGTGTTCGTAGTTGTTGATGAAAAGAAATTGCGTCGGCGCCGCCGGGCCGTTGCTGGAAGGAGGGGATCTCCGGGCAAAATCAGCCGGTGCGACCGGCCTCGATAACCAGAATCTCATGGGCCTGATTTCGCCAAGTTGGCTTAAGACATTTGTCATCGCCTCGCGTGCTGACGAAATGTTTCCGTAGCCTACACGTTGAGCGGCTGCGCGAGGCGGAACTCCATTTTTGTGCCGTGTGGAGCTAGAAAAGGACCAACCGTTATGCCCCGAGCCCGAGCCCCCCCGTGCATGGATACGTGTTGCACCTGAAATCCGCTGACTGTTTTAATCGGGATTGTGCGGCCGTTAGCTACGACGTCGGTCAGGTTCAGAACAAGAGGAGCAGTAGACTGGCGCGGAATTGCTTGCGACGACTCGATCTTGCCGTCGAACTTTGTCCCGGCTCGGAGCACGACTTTGCCATTTACTACGACATCCTGATTCAGTTGTGCGGTGAATGTCCTGCCGACTCTGTCGTTGGAATGGATCGTATTGAGTGTCTGCACAACCAGAGTTGTTCCAACAGGGATAGTAGCGGCGAATGAGTTTGCAGCCGAATGGCCAATTACGATTGCAATCAAAAGGAATAATTTCTTGGTCATAGCTTCTGGTTAATTAGTGTTGGGTTGGTATTCGAAATGCAAAAGGGCTTCGCTTGACGCTGACCTTGCTTCGGTCGTGTGGCGGCAAATTGGGGTCAAGAAAGCCAAGAGCGTGCGGCACCTTGATCACGCGAACGCCAGCCTTGCGTTGCTGCTCGATGATCTGATCGCGCAGCGCCTGCATTCGCGTCCAATGCACCTTCGGCCGGAAATGGTGTTCCGCGTGATAGCCGTTAAAGAACCAAGTCCAGTTGTAAAGTTTGCCGTACGCACTCACACCCCATGTGATCGGCTCGTCAGGATTACCTCCGTAATGCCGATAGTATCCGTTCAAATAAGAGAGGCGGTGGCCCAAGTACCAGAAAGGCAAAAGAAAACAGATGTAACGCCAGTTAAGAATACCGAGGACCACAAAAGCTGAGACAAATAGTGCGAGCTCGGTGACGCCCCAAAAGGCTTCGCGCGGATCTTTGCGCTTTAATTCCTTGAAAACGGTCTTGGGATCTTCGCGAAAGAAGCTGAGGAAGGTGTACGCGAGCGGATGTTCGGCTTCACCCTCGTGGCCGTGTTTGTAAATTGAAATCCAATCAATGGTCCCACCATGCCCGTCCGGGCGGTCGGCGTTTCCCTTGTGATGCCGCATGTGAATGCATTCATAAAAGACCTGGCTGAACCCGACCGTGGTTGATTCCATGATACTGAACAGCCGGTTCAGCAGCGGCGAACGAAAATACGGATTGTGAATGAAATTGTGAGAAATGCCGTTGATGTTCCATGAAATGCTGACCGAATAGATGAAACCAAGGATGAGCATGACCCAGAGCGGAACGCGCGGAAAAAGATAAAACATCCCGAAGAAGTAAGCGCAATGTAAAAGGGCGGCTCCAACCGGGATCGCGTCCCAGCGCGGGTGCGCAAAGATTCGGGAATTGGTCTTGGGGCGTTCGACAACTGCGAAATCGGTTGATGCAAGAGACATGGTAGCCAGAAGCTATTTGAATCTACTGCTTACTATACTGTGCGAATGATAATTTCATGTCACGCAAGCGAGTGCCATCCGAATGGCAGTGAGAAATTCTTGGTTGTCAAATGGCTTGGTAAAGAATGCCGACGCTCCTGCGTTTAACGCGGTGGATCGAACGCGCGGGTCTTCTTTTCCGGTGAAGATGATAATTCTG
>QHOD01000342.1 GCA_003218615.1 Verrucomicrobiota bacterium | reverse complement strand
GTGGTCAGTCGCATCGGAAGCGCTGAAGAAACCATCACGGTGGAGTAGGATCGATTGTAGGCCGCCGCCCGCGGCCTTAACCCTTACTCTTGCGACCGAGTTCTTCGAGCAACTCGATCTGGATCTGCTGGATCTCGAAGAGCCGATTGTATTGTCGTCGCAACAGGTGATCGATCTTTTCGTGGAGGTGCCGGATTTCGAGTTCGGCTTTGAGGTTGATTTTGTAATCGTTCTCCGAGCGCAAACGATCGCGCAGTTCGGCGCGATTTTGACTCATCATGATGATTGGCGCCTGCATCGCGGCCAGGCAGGATAAAATCAAATTCAATAAAATGAACGGATACGGATCGAACCCGTGGTTCAGCAGGAAAATGGCGTTTAGGATAATCCAGCCGAAGAGCACCGCGCCAAAGAGAATGATAAATCGCAGGATCTCGTGTTGTTGCAAACTTTCGATCACTTCCTGGTCGAGCGCAGAAAGTTCGCCGATTTCCTCCTGCAACACTTCCTTTACGTACTCTTTCCGGAACTTTCCCAGATCGTCCAAACAGATAAAACCGCTTCCGTCCCAGCCAGGCATGCGCTTCTTGATGAATTCGAGGAGCGACGGTCGAATCAATTCGGCCAGCATTCCGTTGTGCGGCGACTTCGGTTTCTTGCAGATCTCGCAGCTAAGTGTGGCCGGCGCAGTTTTACTCATTGGATCTCGTTCTCAATTAAAACTGCTGTTGCTGGTTTGTCGATTCCGTCTCGAATCGGCGATTGTCGATCATAACGTTCCCTGCATGGAAGAAGCGGAAGTTCTTCTCGAGGATCTACACGAGGGGGTGCGGGAGAGCGCTGAGCACACTAAAGCGGTCTGGATTTCGTGGGTGGCGTTGAGTACGGCTGTCCTTGCCGCCCAATTCGTGATGTCGCATATGTAATATTCGAACACTTGACATACCCCGGTGATTCCTGAAAGCATCGGCGCTTCCAAACAGAGCTGGATTGGCCAATTGCCAACATCTTAATGGTGCTTTTGGCCTTTTCAGATCTGCAATCGCAGAGCTTAAACCACCGAGAGAAAGAAAGAAAATATGAAACAGCTTATTCATCGCAAATCGGCAACAGTGCCGCCTTTACGGCGCGGCTCCCTTCTTGTCCTGCTTCTAGTCACCGGTTATGCGCTTTCACAAACTGCGCAAGCCGTTAAACCGCCACCGGACGGCGGCTATAAAAACGAGAACACAGCCGAGGGTCGTAATGCCCTGTTTAACCTCACCACTGGTATGAATAATACGGCCATTGGTTTTAGAACGCTCTATACCCTCACAACCGGCAGCGAAAACACTGCCACCGGTTCGGAAGCACTCTCCGATAGCACCGCCAGCTTCGACACAGCAGATGGTTTTCAGGCGCTTCATCATAACCTTACTGGTTTCCACAACACAGCTACGGGCTGGCGAGCGCTCTTTGAGAACACAATTGGGTTCGAGAACACAGCCACCGGCGCCGGCGCGCTCTTTAGTAATACAACCGGCATCGATAATACCGCCACGGGTGCCGCCGCGCTTTATACTAACACAAAGGGTAGATTCAATACAGCTACTGGGTATCAGGCGCTTGCTCAGAACACGACGGGCGAGTCCAACACGGCTAACGGTGTCGATAGCCTGTTAAATAATACTACTGGCCATCACAACACGGCGGTTGGATGGGCGGCGCTGGATCGAAATACCACCGGCGAATTGAACACGGCCGTGGGCGTTTCTGCGCTCGCCTTCAATGTCACTGGCGGTGCGAACATCGCATTGGGCTATGGCGCTGGCGGTTTTATTACGGGCGATTACAATATCGATATTGGCAGTGGCGGCGTTGCCGGCGAAGACAAGACGATCCGGATCGGTGAGAGCCAGCTCCAATTAGACACTTATATTGCAGGCATCTTTGGGACCAACCTTGCAGGCTCGCCAGTGGTTGTGACCGCGGACGGCCATCTTGGTGTGGGGGCGGCTTCCTCGGCCCGTTTCAAAGACGAGATCAAACCAATGGCCAAGGCGAGCGAAGCTATCCTCGCGCTGAAACCCGTCACCTTCTATTACAAGAAAGAGATTGATCCAAAGAGAGGCGCACAATTTGGGCTTGTTGCCGAGGAAGTGGAAAAGGTTAATCCCGCCTTGATTACCCGCGATCGCGATGGAAAGCCTTACACGGTGCGCTACGACGCGGTGAACGCGATGTTACTTAACGAGTTCCTAAAGGAGCACCGCACAGTCCAGGAATTAAAATCCACTGTAGGAAAACAGGAAGCGACGATCTCTGAGCTCAAATCAACTATTGCGCGACAGGGAACAAGCGACGCGGAGCAGGAAAAGGAAATTAAAGCGCTCGTCGTGATGGTAAAGGAGCAGGCGTCGCAAATCCGAAAGGTAAGCGCGCAACTTGAACTGCAAAACTTGCCGGCAGCAACGGTAGCCGTCAGCCAGTAAGTCAGATCGTAAAGTAGGGCCGGTTCACCCGGCCTGCCCGGGGGCGATTGTGGTCGATCGCCGCTACCGTTAACCGTGAGTTCGACTCAGTCGCCCTAATGAGTCCCTTTCAGTGCGACAAACCTCTTTCGCCCAGCCACGGGAAGTGACGGCGGAGACGGGCGACTCGCCTGAGTCCGAATGGTTCGATCGCTTTGCTTCGGATATGCGCGATGGCCTCGTCCACAGAGTCGGTCGCATAGATAAGGCTGAGATCGGAAGGGCTAATCATTTTGTGACGGGCCATCTTATCGATGAAATCGATCAGTTCTTTCCAATAATCGGTTCCCATAATCACGATCGGAAAATTCTTGATTTTCCCCGTCTGAATCAGAGTCACCGCTTCGAACAACTCATCCAGCGTGCCGGCGCCGCCGGGCATGACGACGAATGCGTATGAATACTTCACCAACAGCGCTTTGCGAACGAAGAAGTAGTGCATACGGACACAGCGGTCGAGGTAGGCGTTCGCCGGTTGCTCGAAAGGCAGCTCGATATTGCAGCCAACCGAGCGGCCACCGACTTCTTTCGCGCCGCGGTTCGCTGCTTCCATGATGCCAGGGCCGCCGCCGGTCATCACAGTAAACCCGAGCCGCGCAATGGCCGCGCCCATTTTTCGAGCCAGCTCGTAGTGCGGATCGTCGTGCTTAATGCGGGCGGAGCCGAAAACGGTCACGCACGGACCGACGAAGTGGAGGGTGCGAAATCCGCGCAGGAAATCGCGCATCACTCGCAGGAGGGTGATGAACTCCTCGAAACGCGAGCGCGGTCCTTCGAGGAAGATTTCATCCGCACATTCGGGTGGCGCGGCCAGAGCCGAACTGGAGGGTCCAAATGCTCCAGGTAGGGTGTCGTTGTTCTCCTCCACGAAAGTTTGA
>QHOD01000095.1 GCA_003218615.1 Verrucomicrobiota bacterium | reverse complement strand
TATTTTCCGCCGACAAAGTGTCGCATACTGAGAAATCCCAAGCCTGAAAAACTGCAATATTGGTGAATCCGCCATCGCTCCTTCAAATTGTCGAACGGCTTGAATATTTGGCCGGCAAGTTGCCTTCGAGAATCCGAAAAGCAGTTCTTCGGGAGCTTACGCCGCTCAAGCAATTATTTCTGCAACAGCGCACGCCGCGTTTTCTTTTTACTGGCTCAGGTAGAACAGCTGCGATAGAAATTGTCGGCGCACTCTTCGGTCAGCCTGACTTTGGTCAAACGCACCACATTCCCGCGCGTCTTTGCCGCTGGTTCGATGTCACCTTCCCGGATCGAGGAAAAGTTTCCATCCTCGATGCACGCGCTGCTGATGATTCGGCTGCCGTCCAGATCCGGGATGAAATCAAACGTCAGCCTGCAGATATTATCTTTTTTCTCGACAACGGCCAAACCGCAGATCCGGCCGGGAAGAGCGATTTCGACGATTTGACCGGGTACGTGACGCAGAATGAAATCGCAGAAGCGAATTCAAGAATCATTGGCCTAATCATTCCGCCGCCGGGAGAGGCAATTCAGCGTGATCAGATCGATCGGACCGCGCTTCGGCTGCGGTCGGCGCTGCGATCGAATCTCGCGGGACGCGAATCTATTTTGGAGGTTTTAAAATTGGCTCCGTCGGACGGCGATCACGCACTTCAGCTGCCCGATCCGGAAGCCCAACGGCTCATGTCGATTCTGGCGCGCGAGTTGCCGAATGAGGCGCGCATGGAAATGATCAGGATATCGCAAAATCGCCAAGCCCAGCACGAAGTCGCGCAGCTTCTGGTAAAATCCACGACCGCGATCTGCGCAGCGATTGGCGCACAACCAATCCCGCTCGCCGATCTGCCGATTCTGACCAGTCTCCAAATCATGATGATTTCCGGCATCATGTATGTTAGTGGGCGGGAGCGAAGCTTGCGCGCCGCGACCGAATTCCTCGGCGCGCTTGGTGCGAATGTCGGCGCAGCGATGCTTCTGCGCGAAGGCACCCGTGCCGTCCTGAAATTCTTTCCCGGCTGGGGAAACGTCGTCTGCGGGCTGGTTGCAGGATCGGGAACATATGCGATTGGCCGTGCGGCGACCGTATTTTTCATCGATGGCGTTTCGTTGAAGGATGCACGCCGAACGTATCTGGCCGCCCGTAAAAAACGGAGGCATCCTGCTCTGCCAAATCACAAGTAAAAGTATGGAGCGTATAGGTCACATTGGTCGCAGGGGTCGTATGCGTGGATAACTTGTGAATAAGATCCAAAGCCCAGCCTATTTTGTTCACAGAATTTTGTGAACAAACACTCGAATTTCGAGGGTCTCAGGAGGCATTAAGCTGATATTTGCATGAAGCTCTCCGATATACGGGCGACGCTTCAAGAAATACGCGTTTCACCGGTCAAGACTCTTGGCCAAAACTTTCTGCACGATCAAAACCTCGCGCGATGGATCGTCGATCAAGCGGAGATCATTCCAGACGATTACGTGGTAGAGATCGGACCTGGATTAGGCGCTCTAACTGAATTGTTGCTCGAAGAAGGCGCGCGCGTTCTCGCGATCGAGAAAGACACACGTCTTGCGAATTTTTTGCATGAACGCCTCAACCATCAGCGACTTGAAGTACTCAACATGGATGCGCTGAAGTTTGATGCGCGCGTCCTCTTTTCACGACGCCGAGTGAAACTGCTGGGCAATCTCCCTTACAACATTTCAAGTGCGCTGCTTTTGAAGTTTATTGAATATCCAAGTCCTATATCGCTGTGGCTGTTGTTGTTACAAAGAGAGGTCGGACACCGTCTTTCAGCGTCGCCGTCCACTCATGATTACGGATCTCTGACCTTGTGCGTGCAATTGCACCATCGCGTCCAATATCTGCGCACAATTTCGCCAACCGTTTTTTTCCCGCGTCCCGAAGTCGATTCGGCACTGATTAAAATCACACCGCGCGATCCGCTTGAATTGCCCGCGCGCGATGACGAGTTGCTTATGAAGTTGATTCGACGCGGCTTTTCTCAAAGAAGAAAGCAGTTGCAAGGATTGCTTCGCGCGTACGTCTCAGATTGGAATGCCGCTGCTGCCAGTCTGGACTTCAATCCCAAGGCCAGAGCAGAAGAGTTATCGCTGAATCAATGGATTGGCCTGACAAATTACATTGCGCCGGCTGTCCACGCCCAGAGTGATGCGCTCGGGGACGAGCTCTTTCCAGTGGTTGATAAACTGGATCGGATTTTGCGCCACGCAGTCCGTTCCGAAGTGCATGGGGATAACTTGCGTCATCGCGCCGTCCACATCCTCATTTTCAATCAGAGAGGCGAGCTTTATTTGCAACAACGTTCTCGCTGTAAAGATCGACATCCGCTCTTGTGGGATTCGAGCGCTGCCGGTCATGTCATGGCCGGGGAAGGTTACGACGAAGCAGCGAAACGCGAGCTAGAAGAAGAGCTGGGAATCAATGTTCCACTTAAAAAGGTTCTCAAGCTTTCCGCCTCGCCGCAGACCGGACAGGAATTTATCTGGCTTTATCGAGGAGAGATTCGCGGTAATCCGATACCTAACGGAAGTGAAATTGAGGCTGGAGCCTTCCATCCTCTGGCTGTCGTTAACTGTTGGATCACGGGACGGCCAGAGGATTTCGCGCCTGGATTTATAGAATGCTGGAAGGCCTATCAAAAAAAAGCGCGGGATAGCGAGATCGTTATCTAAAGCCCGCTAATCGCCGCCGAGGCAAACGGCGCATCATCGTGCGTTTGAATTTCCGCGCTGCGCGTCTCGCTCCTTTTTTGCCGCCGTGGAGGCTGTCACTAAACATCCTTGTCACGACTTCATGTCCGCGAAGAAAATGGACCTGAAAACCGTGCGTCTGTTTCTTCGCACGAGCCTTGGTGTCGATGCGGCGGATGTTCGCTTCCGAATCGGGATTAGGACGTCTTCGCATGAGGAGGAATTAACGAGAAGCTAACTGAACAATCCGAGGAATCAATGAGCCACAACGGAACCGCCGCGCAAGAGCTCTGGCGAAGGGAGGTTCCAGGAACGCCATTTTTTATCATATTCCGCAGCAGGTAACAAAGCGTAACAAGGACGCTGCTTCGCACGCAACCAACTTATCAACTTTACCAGGTTTGCTTCTGCCGTCGTCGTGCAACCAGTTGTCGGCCGGTTCACACCACGTCGGATATGGAAAAAAATCGCGCTGCCTGCTCCAGGCACCGGTGGATCCGAATTGTGCCGGATCTCGATCAACCAGTGATAGGCAAAATCGCCCGATCGCATTTTTTCGTGCGTGTAATTATCCGGAGGATTCTTCGGATCAATCACGATATGTCGGTTGTAATTGGGCGAGCGAGGGTCGTCACTCCAGACATCTGCTTCGGTCACCTGACGATATGGATAGTCGGCGCCGGGAGGTAAATGTGCGTCGTACCCGAAAACCTGGCCGATTTCGAAAACTCCCGCAGGCGCTCGTCCATCGCGCTCTTTTTTTCGAAGTCCGGGCTCATTTTGTCCGGCGACACCTGTTCCCCAGGCAACCCCATTTTTGCCAAACAACGCCGGGAAAGGTCCAGCCACAGGCGACCAATCTCCGCCGCGCGATCGTTCAAACAATCGCAACTCTCCGCGCATCGAATTCCATGTCGGTGCGATACCAAGGATGAGCTGCGTGCAATCATCCGGAACTCCATCAGCATAAACTTTGCTTCCCAGCAACATCAGCAAGGAGATCGATCCGCAGCGCAAGGCTTGTCCTGCTTGCCGCACCGTAGCCTTTGGCGAAGGCTGGGAGCGGAGCCGAAGGATCGAGATAAACATTTCCAAGACTAGATGCGAGTTCAGTTGATTCGGCGCAAGTGGTTTTCGTCAACATTTTCACATCTAAAGTCGCCGGATCTGGCGATTCCTTTTAAACGGCGCTGCATGAAATCCGGGCGCTCAAAGCTTTATCTTATATGAAAATATCACTATTATTCAAAACAGCGTTTGCCATCCTGGGTATGGCCTCCGCTTCGATGTTTGCTCAAACCCAGACCACAACCAGCGCTAGCAGCTCTGGCTACATTCAAACGAGCAAAATTGTCGGGACAAAAGTCAGGACGTCGCAAGGTGAAGATATCGGTGTAGTTAAAGATGTCGTGCTCGACCGCAATACAGGTTGCATGGCCTATACCGTTCTTTCGGCCGGCGGCACAGGTACCCGCGTTACCGGGCAAGCCAAAACTGTCGCCGTTCCGTGGGCTGTCTATACTCCCTCGCCTGACTTAAGCTTTTTCACGGTTCGCGTTGATCGCGACAGAATTTATAACGCACCGGTATTCGATTACGCGCGGATCAACGAATACGATACCAGCGGCTATATTGGCAACGTTTACTCCTACTACGGCGTGACTCCGCAGCCCGGAATCGGTGTAACCGGGACTACAACCACCGGCGCGACGACAACAACCGGTGCAGCGACGGGCGGTCCCAGTCCAATGACGACCACCTCACCCGCAGCAACGTCTTCGCCGATGGCAACTGCTTCACCTGGAGCAACTGGATCGCCAGCGGCAGCGATTGCTTCGCCCGCGGCCTCTGCCTCGCCTCGCGCGACCAGGTCGCCCCGTGCAGCGCGCTCGCCAGCCGAAGCCGCTTCACCCGGCGCAACGGCATCACCGGGCGCTCCAGAGAGCACCGCTTCGCCGCGCGCGACACGAGGCAGAGGCCGCGCGACACCGCCCTCATCACGTAGTACTGAAGAGACGACGTCCCCCGAGGCGACCAGCGGTTCGACCGAAACGACAAGTAGCCCGGGCGAACGGACGCGGTCTTCGCGACGCCATCGAGGCGAAGCCGAACCTAAAACGGAGCCAGCCGAAACACCGCAATCGCCTGAGGAACAAGAATAACGAAGCGCTTTTAAGAGTGGCATCAAAATTCGAAAGGTTTGTAAAACCGCGCCAGACCGTCAAGGCTGGTGCGGTTTTCTTTTAGCTTGCGACGCGAACTCTTTGTTACTTCGCGGCCGCCTCGATGGCAGCCGTGTCTGCCGGAAGGTATTTCACACCGATGAGCCAAGCCAGGCCGGAGGCAAAAATTATTCCCGACACAAACAGAAACGCTACGTGCATATTGGTGTGACCGCCGATGTAACCAAGCAGCCAGAAAGCCTGCACGTCGCCCAACGCGTGGATGACGAATATGTTTACGGCAAAGGCGGTCGCGCGCACGGCCGGCAGCGAGACGTTGGCCAGCGCGGTGTTTGAGGGACCCGTGTTCAAAAACAAGAAAAAGACCGCGAGGAACATTGCGAACCACGCCGCTGGAAACGGAATGTAAAGAGTCACGATGAAAAACGGACATGCGATGAGCATTCCGATTCCCGAAACCCAGAAATAGGAACCAGCAAAACGCGAACGCAATTTATCGGCGATGACACCGCCCAGAAGCGTCGAGGTCAAACCCGCGACCACCACGATCAATCCGAAAATGGTCCTGCCCAAGACTGGGCTTTGATTTCGATAATCCAGATACGCCGATACCCAATACCCCAAACCACCGGTTACAAAAGTCATCAATGTTTGCGCGATGCAATTGATGAGATAAGAGCGTGTGCGAAAGAGCCTCAGGTAATCCTTCAGACTGCCGCCCGTCGATTTTTGCATGAAACCATGTGTCGCCACGCGCGGATCGCGTTGCCAGAAACACAGCAGGCCCAGCAGCAGGCCCGGTGGCGCGACCAGATAAAAGGCCCAACGCCAGCCGAGGTGAGCACCGATCAATCCGCCAATGACGTAGCCGAGCGCGCTACCAACTGGAATGGCCGCGCAAAAAATTGCCATGACTCGGCCGCGTATTTCGATCGGGAAAAGATCAGACAGAATTGTCGGCGCGGCCGGGCCGTAGCCGCCTTCGCCAATTCCAACGCAAATCCGAGTCGCAAACAGAATCGCGAATGTCGCCGCCAAACCGGACGCGCCGCTGGCCAGACTCCACAAAATCACTGCGGACCCAACGATGACCCAGCGCGAAATCCGATCAGCGAGGAAACCGAGTAACGGTGCGCTGATCATGTAGGTTACGAAAAACGCGTCGCCGAGCAGACCAGTCTTTGTCATCGCGTTCACGTCCGCGCTTGAGAAAAAACTCGCGCGAATTTCCGGCTCGAGCGCGGCCAGAATTTGTCGGTCAATATAATTAAAGAGATTGATCCCGAGCAGAAGCAATAGGGCGCTGTTCGCGCCGCTGGTCGATTTCTTCACGCCGTCTTCCATCGCTAGTTGCCGATTGCAGTTTGCCCGGCGTTGATTGTAAATCATAAACAATGGCCTCCATCTCTGCCGCTGAGCGGACGCTGCATTTTTTCGCGCGCCCACTGATGCGGTGTCTTTATCGCGTTACTGCGCTCGGCAGGGAGCACTTGCCGAAGGGCGGATTTCTTCTCCTGCCCAATCACATTACGTGGGTCGATGCAATCGTGCTGCAACTCGCCTGCCCGCGTCCGATCCGGTACGTCATCGACGAGGAATTTTATCGCAAACGTGTTCTGCATCCGTTTTTGCGGGCGGTCGGCTGCATTCCCATTAATATCCGCCATTCGCACTCAGCTATTCGTGCCGCTGCCCAGCAAATCGCCGCCGGCGAGATCGTCTGTCTTTTTCCCGAAGGTCAGCTCGAACGCGCCGGAACGTTGTTGCGTTTGCAACGTGGCTACGAATTGATCGCGCGTCACGCGAACGCAGCGGTCGTCCCGGTTTGTCTCGATCAACTGTGGGGCTCGGTCTTCTCGTTCCAAGGCGGGCGTTGCTTCAGCAAGCTGCCGAAACGAATTCCGTATCAGGTGACGATCGCCTTTGGCACACCACTCAAACCGGAAGACGCCGATATTGCGACTGTCCGCGAGGAATTACTCAAGCTCGGCGAGTTTTGTTACAGCCGGCGACCCGCAGTGGATCGACATCTTGCCGAGGAATGCGTGCGGGGATTGAAGAGACGACCC
>QHOD01000094.1 GCA_003218615.1 Verrucomicrobiota bacterium | reverse complement strand
AGCGCATCGATCCGGCGAAGAAAGAGACATTTCTCTATAAGCACGGCATCGAAGAGTTTGTAAAGCAGCTGGGCGAGAACAAACAGGTCCTGCATCCCAAGCCGATCGTAATTTCGCGACAACGCGACGAGGTCTTTCTCGATGTCGTGCTGCAATATAATGACAGCTACAACGACCAGATTTTGCCGTTTGCCAATTCGATCCCGAATCCAGATGGCGGCACGCATCTGACCGGCTTCCGCACAGCTCTCACCAAGGCCGTCAATCAGTACGCGAAATCGAGTAATTTTCTGAAAGAGAAAGATCCGTCGATTTCCGGCGACGACGTGCGGGAAGGTTTGATCTGCGTGCTCAGCGTCAAATTGCCTAATCCCCGCTTTGAATCGCAAACCAAAGTGAAGCTCGTGAACACAGAGATCGACGGCGTTGTGAACTCGGTCGTTTACGACGGGTTGATGACTTACTTCGACAAGAACCCTCCGATCGCGCGCCGCATTTTCGACAAGGTGCTGACGGCGGCACGCGCGCGAGAAGCAGCTCGAAAAGCCAGGGAAACGATTCGCAAAGGCGCTCTCACCGGTGGCGGCTTGCCCGGAAAATTGGCGGATTGCTCCGAGCGCGATCCGGAATTGACGGAGCTTTATATCGTCGAAGGTGATTCAGCAGGCGGTTCTGCCAAGCAGGGACGCGATCGACGTTATCAGGCCATTCTGCCCATTCGCGGCAAGCTGATAAACGTCGAGAAAGCGCGCGAGGACCAGTTTCTGAAGAACAACGAGATTCAATCGATGATCACGGCCATCGGTACCGGCATCGGTAAGCCAAAAGAGGATGGCAACGGCAAAGATGAAGGTCGCTTCGATATCGCCAAGCTGCGTTACGGCCGCATCATCATCATGACGGATGCCGACGTGGACGGTTCACACATTCGCACCTTGTTGCTCACTTTTTTCTTTCGGCAGATGACGGAACTGGTGCGCGCGGGCAAGATTTATATCGCGCAACCGCCCCTTTATCAGATCAAGCGGAAAAAACGCGAGGAATACGTCGACGACGACGTCCGGCTGAATAAAATCCTCATTTCCCTGGGCGCCGAGGACGTGCGACTAAAAAATCTGGCGGATGAGAAAGAAATCACCGCGGCACAATTGAAGGATATTCTCGAGTCGCTCGAGAAACTCGCCAAGCTGAGCGAAGCAGTTCGCCGGCACGGCGGCGATTTCGAAAGTTATCTCGCCGAACGGAATTCGAGGTCGGGCAAGCTGCCGACCTATTTGGTCAAAGTGCGCGAGGGCAATGAGGAGACCGTGCATTATTTCCACGACGAAAAAGCGGTACGCCAGTTTCACCAGGATAATCTCGATCTTAATTTGTTCGATACCGAGCTTGGCCAGGAATTGCTTCCGCTGGGCGAAGCGCAGCCGCGCGGAAATGGCAGCCGCAGGCGCGGCAAGCTCGTTGAACTGCACGAATCGGCTGCAATCCAAAAAATCATCGCTGAGCTGGCCCGCAAAGGTTTGAAAGTCAGCCATTATGCCGCCAGCGATCGGCCGATCTTCGAGCTGATCGAAGGCGAAGGTGAAAGGGCCGTTTCGCATCCGCTCTTTTCGATTCCTGAGATCCTCCAAAAGATCCTCGAGATTGGCCGTCGCGGAGTGCAGATCAAACGTTTCAAGGGTCTTGGCGAAATGAACGCCAAAGAGCTATTCGAGACCACGATGAATCCGGAGAAGCGCAAGCTCCTGAAGGTGGACTTAAATGAGGATAACGCCGTCGATGCCGACAAAATGTTCACGATTTTGATGGGCGACGTCGTCGAACCGCGGCGACAGTTCATCGAAGATAACGCGCTGAACGTGCGCAATCTCGATGTGTAAAATTCGCGATGGGATTTCCCGTGCTTGGGAAGAACGTTTCCTAGCGGAGCGTTCAGCCCCGAGCGCTTTGGGAATCAGCGGCGCTGGTCCAGGCTTGGCTCATGTATAACGCCAACGAAAAAGTAGAACCGGTGAACGTGGCCGAAGAAGTGTCGAGGTCGTTCCTCGACTACTCGATGTCGGTGATTATCTCCCGCGCGCTGCCGGATGCACGCGACGGGCTCAAGCCATCGCAGAGAAGAATCCTCTACGCGATGCACGATTTATCGCTCTTCCCGGGGAGGCAGCATCGGAAGTGCGCGAAAATATGCGGCGATACGAGTGGTAATTATCATCCGCACGGCGAAGCGGTGATCTACCCTACCCTGGTGCACATGGCCCAGCCTTGGGCGATGCGCGAGCGGCTGATCGATGGCCAGGGAAATTTCGGATCGGTCGAAGGCGATCCGCCCGCGGCAATGCGCTACACCGAGGCGCGCATGACGCATCTCGGTGCTGCGCTCATGACCGACATGGAAAAGGACACGGTCGATTTCGTCCCGAACTACGACGAGACGCGGACCGAGCCGACGGTTTTCCCGGCAGCATTTCCAAATCTTCTCGTTAACGGCGGAACGGGCATTGCGGTTGGAATGGCGACGAATATTCCGCCACACAATCTCAGTGAAGTGATCGATGGAATCTGTGCGCAGATCGATGATCCCGACATCACGCTCGACGACCTGATGAAGCACGTGAAGGGACCGGATTTCCCGACCGGTTGCGCGATCTGCGGCGTCAGCGGCATCAAGCAATATCTCGAGACAGGCCGCGGCAGCATGAAGGTGCGCGGCAAAGCCGGCGTAGAAGAAATTAAAGGCGGTAAGGAACAAATAGTCATCACCGAAATCCCGTTCAACGTGAACCGGGCCACGCTGGTGGAGCGTATTGCAGAACTCGTAAATGAAAAAGTCCTGACTGATATCAGCGCCATTCGCGATGAATCGGACGAGAACACGCGCGTGGTCATTGAGCTGAAGCGCGACGCAAACCCCAAGATTGTTATTAACAATCTTTACAAGCACACCGCCTTCGAAAGCTCGTTTGCGGTCATCATGCTCGCGATCGATCATGGCAGACCGAAGCTGCTCTCTCTCAAACACGCTAATGCCGCTTACATCGAGCATCGCCGCGAAGTGGTACTGCGCCGTACGCGTTTCGAGCTGCGCAAAGCGGAAGAACGCGCAGAAACGCTCGAAGGTTATCTGATCGCGCTCGCCAATCTCGACGAATTCATTCGAATCATTCGCAGCTCGGCCAATCGGGATGAAGCGCGCGTGAAGTTGCTAGCCTTCGAATTTACGAAGAGACAGATTGAGCAAATCGGCATCATCATTCGAAATCCGGCGCGACTGGTGGAAGGGCGCTATGCATTCAGTGAGCACCAGGCGAATCAAATCCTCGATCTTCGCCTTTATCAGCTCACCGGCCTCGAGCGTGAAAAGATCGACAGTGAGTACAAGGAGTTGATCGAGTCGATCAAGGATCTCCGCGACATTCTCGCGAAAGAGCCGCGCGTTTTTACGATTATCAAAAAAGAGCTTCGCGAAATCCGCGACAAATATGGATCGCCCCGGTTGACTGAGATCGCGCCAGATGAGGGCGAGATCAACATGGAAGACCTTATCGCCAACGAAGGTTGCATCATCAGCATCACGTACGGCGGTTTCATCAAACGAACAGCGGTGAGCGCGTTTCGCGCGCAACGCCGCGGCGGCAAGGGAGTAATCGGCATGCAGACCCGTGAAGGCGCTACCGAGGAGGAAGAAGGCGATTTCGTCGAGCACCTCTTCACTGCCACAACGCACGATTACCTGATGTTTTTCACCGCATCGGGGCGCGCTTATGTGGAGAAAGTTTACGAAATCCCGGAAATGGGGCGCACCGCCAAAGGCCGATCGATTGCCAATATTCTCGAACTGCGAACCGACGAAAAAATCGCCGCCACAATCCGAATTCAATCAAAGCAGTCAGGCACTGGCCCAAACGCGATCGATCAAACCTGGGACGAAAATTTCCATATCGTCTTTGCGACGCAGTCCGGCATCGTGAAGAAATCAAATCTGTCGGATTATCGAAACGTGCGGAAAGGCGGGATCATCGCCATCCAGATCGAGCAGGATGACCGCTTGATCGACGCAAAACTTACCAACGGCAACAACGAGCTCGTCCTAATTACCAAGCAAGGAATGAGTCTGCGCTTTCACGAGGAGCAGTTGCGCGATCAGGGGCGCAACACGGTAGGTGTATGGGGCATTCGGCCAGAGAAAAATGACCACGTCGTGGCCAGCGCGGTTGTCGATCCGGACGCGATGCTGCTGGTGGCCGGCGAGAATGGCATCGGCAAGCGAACGCCATTCGACGATTACCGCCGTCAATCGCGGGGTGGCAAAGGCATTATCACCATGAAGACCGGTGAGAAAACGGGCGAAGTCGTAGGCGCGCTCACAGTCACTGACAAGGATGAGTTGATGCTCATCACGACCAAAGGTCAGATGGTGCGAACCCGCGTAAAAGAAATCCGCGTTGTCGGTCGAAATACCATGGGCGTGAAGTTGATGGATTTGCGCAACGGCGAAAAGCTCCAGGCGATTGCGCCGGTCGTCAGTCAGGTAGAAGAAGAAGCAGAAGGCGCAGAAATACCGGCTGCGAAATCGTAGCGAATCGCGGACTTGAAGGCTTGCGGACGTAGCTATGGCGCTGCGCCCATGCCAGTGAAAACGCGCTGAGCGCCTCGATACAGGCGAGACGCCTGTCTTTGCTGAAAAAAGAAAAGGAAGACTCGTATTGAGTCTCCTTTCCTTCGAACCTATGTCTGCTCCGGCTTAATACCCGCCGGTTTGATGCACTGTTGTGGTGGTGGTGCTAGCTGGCGGCGGCGGCGCGGCAACGGTGGTCTGACGCGTTGTGGTTGTAGTTGTCTCCGGTTCGCTTGCGCAAGAAATCAGCATCATGGCCAGCACTGAAACCAAAGAAGTAAGAATGATCAGTCTTTTCATAGTATCAATTGTTTCTTCACAAACAATTCGTCACAAGTGGCTTTGGCAGATGTATTAGAAGACAACAATTTTGCCAAATTGCTTCAGATCCTGCAGTTCGCGTTAGTCGCGAATGCTCACCTGTTCTGCCCTGCCCAGCTCGAATTGGTCTCGAAATGCGACTTTCGCACGCCGATTTGTCTACATGTCGATCTTTGCGCGCCGCTTCTTTAGCTCGCCGCGTCTTCGCTTGGCTTCGAGAATACGTCGCTTGAGCGCAGCAGGACGCGGCGAACGACGGCGACGCGCTTTTTCGCGCTGCGCGATTTCGGTAGCGCGCCGGTTTTGTTCGGCTTGCTCGATTGCGGCGAGTAATCGCTCGCGAGCAAGCTTTCGATTTTGCGCTTGCGACCGGGAATCCTGCACGGTCACGCTAACACCAGTCGGTCGATGACGCAGTGTCACGGCGGTTGCAACCTTGTTCACGTTTTGTCCGCCCGGCCCGCCAGACCGCGCAAAGGTTTCCTCAAGATCGACATCTCGGATGCCGAGCCGCGCCATGCGCTTTGCAAAGGAATCTTTGGGCATTGCTATCCGGGATTTAGCTGGCTTTCCACAATCCGCACTCCGCATTCCGCAATTGAAAATGCCGATGGCCGGACTCGAACCGGCACGGGCCTTTTACGGCCCAACGGATTTTAAGTCCGTTGCGTCTGCCATTTCGCCACATCGGCGCTGCGTCCCCGGAGTGTAACTATTTATGCGCGTGTCGAAAATGAATTTTCGTTAAGCAGGCTTTGGCGCTTGACCTTTGCTTCGCAGATTTTGTAAAAATTCAAGCAGACACTAACCTCCGCCCACCAAGATGCCCAAGTATTGGATGATCAGTGATCGCAGCAACGGCGGCGTTGGACCAGATCCGAATCCGGACGGTATAACTTATTGGGTCAGCGACAAACAGCCGCTGACTGATATCAACAACTGGCGAAAAGTCACCGAAGCCAATTTCGAGAAATTTCTGGCCGCGGCAGCGGATAAATTTCCTGCACACGACCCGGCGGAGAACGAGAAACAAAGCCACGTCACCATTCTTGTGCACGGCTTCAACAACAAGTTCACTTCCGCCACGAAGTTTTATCAGGATCTTTGTGGGAAACTTTTTGACGGTCCGGACCGTCTTGGGCTGTGCATCCTTTACGATTGGCCGTCGCGTGGCAGCGTCCTCGGCTACGAGCCCGATCGTTCGCATGCGCGCATTTGTGCTCACGATTTGACGGACGTCTTGAGCAAGCTCTTCGATTGGCTGGTAAAGAGGCAGCAGGCAACCATAGATAACCCCGCGAAAGCCTGCAAAGCCAAGGTCTCTCTCATCGCTCACAGTATGGGAAACTATGTTGTGCAAAAGGCGATGGCTGCCGCCTGGACGCGGAAAAATCAGCCGTTGCTCGTTAGTCTCATCAACCAGCTCGTGATGGTGGCTGCCGATGTCGATAGCGATTTGTTCGACGCGGGAGCGCCGGACAACGACGATGGCAACGCTGTGGCTAATCTCACCTATCGGATCACTGCGCTCTATAGCGGACGCGACTCTGTCCTCGGTGCGTCTGCAGGCTTAAAACATTTCGGCATGCGTCGTCTTGGTCGCAGTGGTCTCTCGAATCGCCCGCCTTTAGCAGATGCGTCCTCGCCAACGGACAATGTTTGGGACGTCGATTGCTCCAGCTTTTTCGGGGCAGAAGTCGATGGAGCGGCAATTCACGGAGTTTATTTCCTCAACGACGGCACGATCAATTTAATGCGTCATGTTCTGCGCGGCCTCGACCGCGGTGTGCTTGCCACCCTGGGGTATGCGAAAGGGACAGCCTGGCCAGGGACGCGATGAGCGCAACCAAACGGCATTTCCCACCCTGGCAATACGCCCGCCATCGCCCTTCCTAGAGCGAGCTTCGGACTCGAACCGGCACGGGGGTTCGAATGGTCGCTATCGTTTGCCATCTGGTATTGCCCCGACAAACTCTTTGGCGCTGAGCATGCTCAGACCATGATCGCTGCATGGGTGCAAGGGAACGTCTAAGACACGTTGAAACGTAGAATCGTTGAAGCATGGAAGCCCCGTCCGTTGTGGCCAGGTAACGGTTAACGAATCACGTGGGTGTGCCCAACGAATACCTGTCTGCTTAGCCTTCTTGAATCACAGGCTCTGTTATGTTTATCTTCCGAAAAATCATCCGCACGCCGGCGAGAACAAAACACGCGCCGAGAAGCGACCAGAGGGAAAATTTCTCGCCACCGATTGCCCATCCGAGCGCCACGGCACCGGGCGGCGTGACGAGCGAGATTGCCTGCAAATTTGCCACAGTCATTCGCGGCAGGAGCCAGTAGAGAAGCAAAAACGTGAGCGCAGAACCGATCACGGCCAGGTAAACCAAACAAAAGATAGACAGGCCGCTCCAATGAAAACGGAGCGGATTTCCCTCCTCGATGAATCCGGTCACGAGCAAAGGCACTGCGCCAAAAATCATTTGCCAGCCTGCGATCATTGCTGGAGCCAACCGCATCCCTCGCGCTTTGAGCAGGACATTGGAGAACGCCGCGCCGGCGGCTCCGAACACGATGCCGAGTCCGCCCCAGAACGCCATCCATCCGTTGAAACCGAGAAGCCGCTCGCAAATTATCGTCACGCCGCCGAGGGCAAGCAACGCGCCGGCGAGTCTTTGCAGGCGCAACGGTTCATCGGGTAGCATCAGATGCGCGAATACCATGCCAAAGATCGGGATCGTCGCCTGCAACACCGCCGCCAGCCCGGATGAAACATGGAGTTCACCCCAAAAGAGCAGTCCGTAGTTCACGGCAAACATCAGGACGCCAGTGAATGCGAGCACTGCGTAATCCGACGCCTGCTGTGGCAACAGGCGCACTCGCCCCACTGAGACGGCGAGAAGCACGACGATCGCGAGCAGAAAACGGATTCCCGCATAGGAAATTGGCGGCAGATCACGCAATCCGATCTTGATCACGAGCCAGGTCGAGCTCCAAACGACGCAAAGTGTCAGCCACGCCACTGGCACGCCCCACCCCGCTTTGGGCCGCCAACTCTGCACTGACCCTGTGATCGTCGTTTTCATACCTCGGAGTTTTAACGTCGCGCAGCGACGTGGTGACAGCGCGTGTGAGAACTCGGGCCCGCTATGGAACCCACGTCGGCGGCCGTTTCTCATTGAACGCGGCGATGCCTTCACGCGCTTCGCTGGATTCCCGAGCTTGCA
>QHOD01000093.1 GCA_003218615.1 Verrucomicrobiota bacterium | reverse complement strand
GTCTGCTTCGGAAAGTTTGTTTGCGACGGCGCTGGCCAGCTCGATCAGTCGTTTGCTACTGCTCGCCAGTTTGTAGCGCTGCTCGATTTCTTGTTCTTCCTCGGCGACCAGATTTGCCGAGCGGATTTCGTTGGTCTGGTGGCGAAGAAGATCAAGCTCCTGTTCGCGGGCCGTTTCAGCCGTGTTGAGCGCAGCATGCTCGGTGAGCAATGTCTGCAATTGCCGGTACTGTTTCCGGTATTCGTCGAGCCGTTCCTTTGCGCGCGCGAACGAATCGAGCAGGCTCAATTGCTTCTCGGGCGAAAGCAAAGATTGATGATCGTGCGGCCCATGAAGGTCGACAAGGTCGTCGCCGAGATTTTTCAAGATCGACAATGTGGTTGGCGAACCGTTGATAAACTGACGAGTGCCGCCGGTAGCTGAGAAACTTCGTTTGATGATGAGATCGTTCTCGCAGGGTTCGACTCCGGCCTCGACAAGCTGCAGGTTGAGCTTTTGCAGGTCGTTTCCGGTAAAAACGGCGTCTACCGTGCAGAGATCGGCGCCGGTGCGAATGAGCGATTTGTCCGCGCGCTCGCCGAGCAAAAGTTGGAGCGCGCCGATGATGATCGATTTACCCGCGCCAGTTTCGCCCGTGACAGCGATAAACCCCGGGTTCATCTGCCACTCGAGTTCCTCCACGAGAGCGAGATTCTTAATTCGCAATAGATTCAGAACGGCAGCCATCGGAAGGAGGGTTGAGAGTTATTAGTTGAGAGTTGAGAGTTCCAACTTGCCAATTCCAATCTCAACTCACAACTCACAACTCACGCTCACCTTTCTTGGCACCGGCACGTCGCAGGGCGTGCCGATGATTGGCTGCGATTGCGAAGTCTGCCGCTCACAGGACCCGCGCGATCAGCGGCTGCGCTCCTCGATCTATGTGGAAACGCCCGAGTGCTCGTTTGTGGTGGACACTGGGACCGATTTCAGAACACAGGCGCTCCGCGAGAATATTCGTCGTGTGGATGCGGTCGTTTTTACACATTCGCATACCGATCACATCATGGGCTTCGATGATCTCCGGCGATTTTCGCACGCGCGTGGCTCAATGCCGGTTTATGCATCGGCCGAAACCATGCGCGATCTGGAGCGCGTGTTTCAATTCGCGTTCAAGACGAGCAATCCGGTTCCGTATTATTTGAAACCGGAGCCGCACGTGATCGATGGCCCGTTCAAACTAGGCGAGACGTGGATTACACCGCTGCCGGTGCCCCATGGCGATTCCATCGTGAACGGCTACCTCTTCGCGCGCGCGGGCCAAAAACTGGTGGCGTACTTGAGCGACTGCAGCGCGGTGCCAAGGGCGATTGTCGATCTTATCGCCGGCGTAAAAGTCTTGATCATCGACGCCCTGCGCGATAAACCGCATCCGACGCATCTCAGCGTGAAGCAGGCTCTGGAAGTCGCGGCGCGGGTGGGGCCAGGCGCAACTTATTTCACGCACATTGCCCATGAGCTTCCGCAGTCGGCGGAATCGCGGTTGCCTCCTGGCGTCCACATCGCGTACGACGGATTGGAACTCAGTTTTAAATGAAATGTCAATCTTTCCTCTTACTCGTGCTCATGCTCATGCTCGATGCGCGCGCGGAGCAACCGTCGGCGCAATCGACGATCGTTCTCTACAACAAAGTTGCCCCCGATTCGGTTGAGCTTGCAAAATTTTACGCGGAGCAACGTGGCATCGCCGCCGACCATCTTGCTGGACTCAACTGTTCGACCGAAGAGGAAATCAGCCGCGAAGAGTACAACACGACCATTGCCGGTCCGCTCCGGGAAATCTTCAAGCAACGTCACTGGTGGATGTTGAGTGAATCGACTGACAAACCGCCAGCGATCACTTCTAGTGAGATCCATTTTGTGGCCGTGATCAAAGGTATGCCGCTGAAAATTCGGTCCACCACGGATTATCCGGGGGATCAACCAGGGCCCGGGCCAACTGGGAAGCGCAACAACGCTTCGGTGGATTCTGAGCTGGCTCTGCTCGGTCTCTACTCGCCTCATATTTCTGGTTTTGTCTCGAACCCATATTTTCAAAGTTTTCGCGCGATCAACGATTTCGGGAATCCAGCGTTGTTACTTGTCTGTCGACTCGACGCACCGGATGTCGCGATGGTCCGGAACATGATTATCGACGCCATCGTCACTGAGAAAAAGGCGCTTTGGGGGCGTGCATATGTGGATGGGGGGCACAGCGGCGGAGGCGCGCGAGACTTGGGCGAGCAATGGCTCTCTGAAATTCCGGGGCAACTGCACAAAGTCGGCGTCCCGGTGATTTATGATGAGAGCCCGGAGATTTTCCCAGCCGGCTACCCGATGACCGATTGCGCTCTCTATTACGGTTGGTACGCGGAGAAAATGGCTGGACCGTTTACACGTCCTGATTTCCACTTTGTTCCAGGCGCCATCGCAGTGCACATTCATTCCTACAGCGCCAATACCCTGCGGGATGCAAATGCGAACTGGGTTGCGCCCCTCATTTCAAAGGGAGCAGCCGCCAGTCTGGGCTATGTGTATGAGCCATTTCTGCAACTCACTTCGCGCCTCGACACCTTCAACGATCGATTGCTGCACGGCTTCACCTTTGCCGAGAGCGCCTACATGTCGATCCCGGCGCTCTCCTGGATGTCGGTCATGGTCGGCGATCCGCTCTACCGGCCGTACGCGACGTGGCTTCAGGTTGAGCCGAAAAGCGAGGCTGCGAAGAACACGTCCAATTGGAAGACGTATCATGAATTTGCCGTGAAAAATACAACGCGTCCGGCGACAGAATTCCGCCCCCTGGCGCGACGAACGGCATCGGAAACACGCAACGGCCCAATGATTGAGGACATCGGTTTAATGGAAGCCCGCGATGGAAATTTATCGGCAGCGACAGATTGTTTCCGCCAGGCGCGAACTTTTTATTCGAGCCACGACGACGTTCTGCGCGTGGTACTCGAAGAAGCGGACGCGTGGGTCAAGCAGAGCAAGCCAAAGCGCGCGGTCGATCTTATCCGGAGCGCGTTGCGGACTGCCCCTGACGCGCCGGCCGCGCCGTTGCTGAGAAAATTTGAAGAAGACGTCGAGCGTGCTATCAGCCAGGACACGCCATCCGACTCACGCGGCTAGCGAATGATTCCGCGCTCGCTTTTTTCGATGAACTCGACGATCTGGGTGATCTCTTCGGTGTGGGGCAATTCCTTTTGGATCGCTTCAATTGCTTGGGCGGTGTTGTATTTGGAACGATAAATCAGACGAAACGCCTCCTTGATCAGTTTCACGCTTTCGGGTCGGAAATTCTTGCGCTCCAAGCCAATCAGGTTAACGCCGCGAATTTCGGCCGGATTGCCATCGGCGATCATGAACGGCGGCACGTCCTGGACTATCTTCGAACAACCGCCCGTGATGGCGAACCGTCCGATCCGGCAAAACTGATGCACAGCGGTGAGCCCGCCGATGATTGCGTGATCGCCTACTTCTACATGCCCCGCCAGCGTGCCATTATTTGAAAAGACGACGTCGTCTCCGACTACGCAATCATGTGCAATGTGGCTGTACGCGAGAAAAGTGCCGCGATTGCCGATGCGCGTTTTACCCTGGCTCGTAGTGCTGCGGCTGATTGTGACAAATTCGCGGAACGTATTTTCATCGCCGATTTCCAGATAAGTCGGCTCGCCTTGATATTTCAGGTCCTGCGTCTGCTGCCCGATCGAGCAGGAGGCATAAAATCTATTCCGAGCACCGGCGCGCATTGGTCCGCAAAGCGTGACATGCTGTTGCAGCCAGCAATTTTGACCAAGCACTACTTCCGCTGCGATAACGCAATACGGTCCAATGATTGTTCCCGTGCCGATTTCCGCGCGTGGATCGACAATTGCGGTCGGATGAATTTGCACGTCGCTCATTTATCGAGAAACATGAACATCAATTCGCCTTCCGAGACCACGGCGTCGTTCACGACGCAATGACATTTCGCTTTCGCCAGGCGTTCGCCGCGCGATTTGGTCAGCTCGGCATGAATAAACATGGTGTCTCCTGGGAGCACAGGTTTGCGAAATTTCACGCCATCTGCGCTCATGAAATAGCCGATGCGGCTCGTCGTTTTCGCCAGTTTGAACAATAACAGGCTGGCCACTTGTGCCATTGCTTCCACTTGCATCACGCCGGGCATCACAGGGTGGCCGGGAAAATGCCCCTGGAAAAACGGCTCGTTAATCGTGATGGATTTCACGGCCGTAATTTTGTTTTCGCCTTCGAAGCCGATGACCCGGTCAACCATCAAAAACGGGTAGCGATGGGGCAGGATCTTCATGATTTCGTCGGTATCCAGTCCGCCATCGCCTAGTGGGATGGCGCGTGGCGCGCTCATCGCGCTTCGTCGCGTCTGCTCGCGGGCGAGTGCGCGAGCCAGTTCCGCGTTCGCCGCGTGGCCGGGTTTCACTGCTACCACATGACCGCGAATCTGCCGGCCGACCAGCGCGAGATCGCCGATGATGTCGAGAATTTTGTGCCGAACAAATTCGTCGGCGAAACGCAGCGGTTCTTTGCTCAAGACTGCGTCGCCGCGTATTACGATCGCATTTTCGAGGCTGCCGCCCTTGATCAAATTTTTCTCCATGAGCGGCTGAACATCTTCGTAATAAACAAACGTCCGCGCAGGGGCGATCTCCCGTTCGAAAATTGCCGGCGTTATTTCGGTCGATAAAAACTGCGCGAAACGATTGTTCGGTCCCGCTTGCGTGCAGGAGATGCGAAATGTGTCGTCGGGTAACAAAACAAGCAGCGCGCCCGTTTTCGATTCCACGTGCATCGGTTCGCGTACATCGAAAAACCTTCGCGGTTGTTCCTGCGCGGTCACGCCGGCTTTCTTGATAAGATCGACGTAGGATTGTGCGCTGCCATCGCCGATGGGCGGCTCGTTCGCATCCATCTCAACGACGGCATTGTCCACGCCCATCGCGGAAAGCGCCGCGAGCACATGCTCGACCGTGTGCACGCGCATGGCTCCTTCGCCCAGCGTTGTCGCACGCTCGACCGTTTTCAGATTATCGATGTTCGCGTCGATGGTTGGTTCGTCCTGTAAATCCTTGCGCTTGAACTTGATTCCGTGATCGGCGGGCGCCGGGTGCAATTTGAGTGAGACTTTTTCGCCGGTATGCAACGAAGTGCCGCTAAACCCGGCAGTTTTGCCGACTGTATGTTGAAGCTCAGGAATCGAGGCCATTTCTAATTAGCAATCGCTTGCGTTGTACCGACGCTTGTGTCAAGCACCGTTCTTCTAGTTTCGGCGGTCATGGACCGCCGCCGCAGATCATTTCAAGTCGAAATCGCCACAATCGAAAGCCATCATCTTGTCAACGCCCGAGATGCGGAATTGATGAAGGGCTGTGCCGTCGTCCAGCCAAACATCGATCGACTTTCCGCTTTTCTTTGCGATCAACACGCGCACCAGATTCGGAGTCTCGCTCACCGTGAGCAACGGCAGGTTATCGATCGTTTTCAAGTAGCTTCCGTCCCTATCGAATCCAACACCGAGATCGATAATCGACTGTTTATCGCTGGCCAACGGATTCGGCAGGAGTTTCACTTTGACGCTGACAGTCGCGTTATTTTCCGGAGGCGGAGCTGCGGACTGGCCGAGATCTTCGACTCTCAAGTGGCCGACGAGGTAACCGCGCGCGTGATATTTTCCGGCCGATACATCTTCGCCACCGTCATTCTTGCCGTCCCATTGCGTTAGCAGGGCGTCCGCGCCGATTGTGAACTCGTTCAGTTCGGCTTCCTGATGCAGAACGCGCACGAGTTTCCCATTCCCATCGTAAATACCCAGGCTGATTGTGCCTTCGAGCGGCGGCGGTACGAAGTTGATGCGTGCGTTTCGCGTAGGCGACGCTGACGGAGGTTGCTCTGAAGCGGGCGAAGGCGTGACAGATTTCTCCGGCAAAGACGAAAGAGAAGGAGATTCCTCTGGTATCGCCGAAGAAGTTGGCGTCGGCAATTCTTGCGCGGCAGCGAATACGGTCATCGCGATCCATGATGCTATAATCCGCAATCCCCGATTCGCAGTCCGCACTTCACGCATAATAACGCCAGTTCACGTTTGGGAAAAGGTTATCGCGGCATTCACATTCGCCCAGGAATTCTTGATCGACATGATTTGCAACGAGTTGATCACGTAACCGATTGAATCGAGCGAGGTGATCCATCGTGCGTTTGGTGGCGTATTCTCGCGCCGTTCCGGTTTTCATCAAAAACGCCCAGTCGCTCGATTGTGCCAGCAGAAGTTCGCGGGCCAGTTGTTTTAGGACGCGGTCCGTCAGCGAAGTCGGATTGTCCGTGTATCGACGCGCGGCTTCGCTCAACGATTGCGCAGCGGTGTGCAGATGGGTATAAATCCAGGCGTTGCTTTGATTCAGCCAGACTTCGAAATAGCCGTGCTCACCCCATGTCGATGTTGCCGGTTCAGTCAGTTGCTGCGTGGGATGGCCCGCCAAATATTCGCTTGGTGTCGTGAGAGAGAACTCTCGTTCGTCGGCCATTTTGCGAATGAAAAACTCCAGAAAGAGCGGCCCTTCGAACCACCAATGGCCGAATAGCTCGGCATCGAATGGAATGACGAGAATCGGATCAAATCCCGCGGTGGTAATTTCGCGGATTTGTTGTCGCCGCTGTCCGATAAAATGGACGGCCTGAGTCTCCGCGACTTTTTCCGCAGCGGCTCGATCGTATAACTCTTTCGCCGCATGGCATCCGGTGATGCGGTGATATTTCAGGCCGGAGAATTTTCTGGTGCCGCGCGCGACAGGTCCCAGATGTTCCATTGGAAGATCGAAGCCTGCGTCGCGATAAAATTCCCGATAAGCAGGGTCGCCGGGATAACCCCCCTGTGCGCTCCAGACCTGCCGGCTTGAATCGCGATCACGCGCAAAAGCCGCCGGTCCCGCTCTGGTGTAGCATGGTGCGTAGATCGCGTGACGCGGGCCCGGCCTTCCAAGCATTAGCCCATGCGCGTCGAGAACGAACCAGCGAATATTTGCCTCTTGCAAAAGGAACTCCAAACCAGGTGTGTATGCGCATTCCGGTAGCCAAAACCCGGTTGGCTCGGCGCCGAAAAGATCGACATAAACATCGCGCCCGATCAAAACCTGCGACCGTGCAGCTTCACGTGATTGTTGCTGAAGCAGCGGAAGCAAGCCGTGCGTAGCTGCGGAGGCTATGATCTCAAGCGCGCCCGTCTTTCGCAGTTCGCGAAAAGCGGAAAGCAGATCACATTTGCATTCATCGACAAAGAAACGCCGGCTCTCTGAAAATAGATCGAGATAGAATCCGGCCAATGCACGCAATTTTGGCTCAGAGCGGTTGCGCTTTCGCTCACGCTTCGCCAGATCGAGAATAAGATCGACATGTTGCACGTACCGCTCGCGCAAGAGTTGATCCTGAAGCATGGCGCAGAGCGTCGGCGTGAGAGACATGGTGAGTTTGAACGGCACGCCGTCGCTCACCAATCGCTGCATCATCCGCAGCAGCGGAATGTAGCTCTCGGTGATCGCTTCGAAGAACCAGTCTTCTTCGAGAAAATGCTCATGCTCGGGATGCCGGACGAACGGAAGGTGCGCGTGAAGAATGAGGGCGACGTGACCCGGCATACAATCACATTTAGCGTGTCATTCCGAGCGGAGCGAGGAACCGCTCAAAACGATTTTGGTCACCATTAAGCCGGACGCACGGCCTCGTCGCAGATATGGAGCGCGATGAAAGCAAGTTCGCGCAGTTTCGGAGAAGTGAGATCCCTCGCCGTCTGCGCGGCTCGGGATGACAATCACAGCGTTCGGCAAAAGTCCTGGAAGCGGTCCAGACCTTTCTTGATCACGTCGATGCTTGTGGCGTAACTGAGGCGGATCGTGCGGTCGTCGCCGAACGCGGCCCCTGGAACGACAGCGACATTGGCTTTGCTCAGCAGACGATCGGCGAAATTTTGGGAAGTCAGTCCAAGCTGGCTGATGTTGACCAGCACATAAAACGCACCCTGCGGCTTGACCGCAGTGACATTCGGGATTTTCGAGATGCGATCGAACATGTAATTGCGCCGCATATCGAACTCCTCGCGCATGTCGGCCAGCGGCTGTTGATCACCCTTTAAGGCAGCGAGCGCGCCGTGTTGTGAAAAGGACGAAGGATTGGAGGTGGTATGGCTTTGGATGGAATCGACTGCTTTGGCCACGGCCTCTGGTGCCGCCAGATAGCCCAGGCGCCAACCTGTCATTGCGTACGATTTGCTGAAGCCGTTGATCGTAATTGTGAGATCGTATGCTGCCGTCGAGAGCGACCCGATGCTCACATGTTTCGCATCATCATAAACGAGCTTCTCGTATATTTCGTCCGACAGAATGTAAATGTCTTCTTCCGTGGCAACATCGACAATAGCCTGTAATTCCTCCTGCGTATAAATGGAACCAGTGGGATTGCCCGGGCTGTTCATGATCAGCATCTTGGTGCGCGGCGTCATTGCGTTTTCAAAATCGGCCGCGCGCATTTTCCAGCCATTGCGCTCGCTTGTTGGTACGATTACCGGCTCGGCGCCAACTAATCTGACCATGTCTGGATAGCTGACCCAGTATGGCGCTGGAATGATGACCTCATCGCCGGGTTGACACGTGGCGAGAATGGCGTTGTAGCACGCATGCTTTGCGCCGTTGCTGACGATGACCTGGGCAGCGCGATAATTGAGTTGGTTGTCGGCGGCCAATTTTTCCGCAATAGCCTGGCGCAATTCCGGAATTCCAGCACTGGGTGTATATTTTGTAAATCCGGCCTCCAATGCTTCGATCGCGGCCTTTTTGATGTGTTCGGGGGTGTCGAAATCCGGTTCGCCCGCGCCGAAACCGCAAACATCGATGCCTTCGGCCTTCATGGCTTTGGCCTTGCTGTCGATCGAGAGCGTGAGCGAAGGAGTGAGTTGGGCGGCGCGTTCGGAAATTTCCATGGCAATAGGACTAGTTGTGAGGTTGTTCAAAATGGGAGCGCAAGCTATTGGCGGCGGTAGAAGTTTTCAATCAGAGGTTTGAAATTATTCTCATCAATTTGAATGATCGCCATTTCGCGTTGCGCGTTCTCAGGAGAATCCGAGGCGTGTGCGGCGTTGATCATGATGGTCTGGCCGAATTCTCTTCGAATCGAACCGGGCGGCGCCTTTGCCGGATCGGTCGGGCCGAGCACATCGCGGATTTTGCGGACCGCGTTCTCGCCTTGATAGACAATGGCGATTGATTTTTCCGTTCCCGGAGCGTCATGTTCTTTCGGCGGACATTCGCTCGGTTTCAGGCCCGCCATGAACTCCACAATGCTTTCCCAATTCGCGCGGCCACTTTTTGGACCAAGCTTTTTCTCAAGCACTGGCAGGACCGGGCCGTAGAACTCCTCCGCTTCCGCGACGCTCATCCGATGGACTTTGAATCCAATAATGGAGAGTCCCGATCGGGAAAATACTTCAATGACGCCACCCGGCCGCAGGTTTGGAAACCTGAAGTTGTCGGGTTTAATCAGGACGAGCGTCTTCTCGACTTGCGCGTTCGTGGGAAAAGAGACCGCGCGATCCAGAATTCCGCCGTCGGAATCAGAAAATTCCGCCCAGAGTTTCAAATCCCGCTCTACCACGGTTGGATCGAAAGCTGCCAATACTCCAGGTTCAAAGTAAGTCACCTTCCCTGAGTCGTCCGTGATGTAATCGCCGTACGTATCGCGAATGGTCTCGCCACTGGTGCGTTCATGCACGATGTGGCCAACCGTGCCGCGAATTTTTTCCACTGCGTCCGATCCGCGAAAAATGAGAAACAGCATGCGCGGGCGCTGCCCAGTTTTTTCGCCGGTGAAATTTTTGAGTACGTAATCACGAATCAACTCTTGCGTTGCGCGATGACGGACATCGGTTTCGGTCACAATCGTGTCGGCATAACGCCTCGTTAACTCCGCGCACGGCGCAAACATCCGTCCACCGACCAGATCGAGCCCTGTGCGCGAAATCAGCCGCCCGACGATGCCGCCGGTCCGCGATTTGCGCATGGAGTGAGGCGTGACGATGACGTAGGAAAGTTGTTCGTCCTGCATGATTTGCGCCGCGGCTTATGATTAAACCGCGTGGATGCAGCGAAACCGAAGCCGCCAGGCTGCGAGAACCTAGCTGTCTGCCGTGCGTTGCGTCAAATAGTTTTGGCCAAAACTGCGCTCCATTTACCGCGTCGTCGCACTTGGACGATGTCGATCTTGCTGCGTCGCAGAGCGTAAATGAATTCTTTTTCTTGATCGCGCAAGACGCCGGAGAGAATCAGCCAGCGGCCGCGCTTTAATTTCGGCAGAATCTCGATTAGCAATTGGCTGAACAAGTTCGCCGTAACGATGTCGATCCTGTGTGCTGGTTTCCAGCGACGCACATCGCCCACGCGAAAATCGACGTTGTCGATCTTGTTTAGCTGCGCATTTGTTTCCGCAGTTGAAATCGCGACCGGATCGAGATCGATGGCGACCACGTGCTCCGCGCCCAAGCATTTCGCCGACAGGGCGAGAATCCCACTCCCGGTTCCAAGATCGACAATCGACCAGCCCGCGTTCCATTGGCGAGTCAGTTGCTCTAGCAGGCGAAGCGACAGCGCGGTCGTTACGTGATCGCCTGTTCCAAAAGCCGCGCCTGCGGGAATGAAAATGTGGGAACGGCCTTTGTGCCGCGATACTCGAGACGCTGGGGTCCCTCCCACATTAAAGATCAGCAACCGTTTCCCAATTTTGAGGGGCTTCGTTTCGTTAGCGCGCGCAAATCGTTTCA